>JAMPKV010000024.1 GCA_039962225.1 Microcoleus sp. AS-A8 | reverse complement strand
ACTCTCACCTACATGGTCATTCAGTTGTCAAGGTTCTATATCCTTGCGGCTAATCCCCCTAATCTTTATTTGCCTTGGTTTCTAGCCAACGATTCGCACCTCCGTTCCTCCGTCAGTCCGCTCCCTATCCCCTCCCTACAGTCGTTCATTTTCGCCTGACGGCTACAAAAATTCGCCTGTTGAGGAAGGGGACTTCCGCGATTCGGTTAAAAGCGGCACGGAAAATCTCTTGAGCGTGCTTAGGGACGTGGTTTTTCACCGAATCCGGTAAATCTTCAATCGTTGGATAGGGCATAGATATAGTTCTCCTACTCAGCTAATTCCAAGTTGCTATTTAAAAATCAAAAAATCCTATTTCTAAAGGCCGAATCATGTTATTGATCAAACTCACGGGGGAGGTAATTTTTCAAATCAGCCTCAAGTAGCTGGGCAGGAGCGCAGTTATTGGTCATACTGCGTATGTAGAGCTGCTAGCTGCTAAGGCAGCGATAACTGTTATATGCCACGGACACCCTTAAGGGAAGGAGGCGACTTATCCATCACGCTTGGCGATCGCGCAGCGCTACTTTTGAGCGCAGAGCGTCTTCAACATCTACCACTACTCTTAGCGGGGCCCATTTTACGGCGTACAGAGAGTGATGCCGTTACCGTATGGATGGCTCTCAAAGCACCTCGTGAAGTGACTCTCAAAGTTTACGCCACAGACGCCAACGGTTCTACCATCGGGAATTTGGTGCTTGAAGGTACGAGGGTCACTGTAGCCCTCGGTCAGCATTTGCACATCGTCGCTGTTACCGCTAAGCCCCTGACAGGGGGAGAAATCCTGCCCTTAAATCCGGGATTACCAACCAACATTCATCCCCTCATCCCCTCATCTCTAGAACCTGGACAAATCTATGCCTACGACCTGAATTTTGGTAACCATGAGCAGAATCTTGCCCAAGCCTTGACAGCAGAGCTCTTTCCCCAAGTTAAAGTCAGCTACTTTGATCATCAGCTACCGACCTTTGCCATACCCCCGAAAGATTTGAACGATTTGCGACTGGCTCATGGTTCCTGCCGCAAGTTACACGGAGGTGGGCAAGATACACTCCCCATTTTGGATGACCTGATCGAGCATTATGCCAACCAGCCCAACGCTCGACTCCATCAGCTCTTTTTCACGGGTGACCAAATCTACGGAGACGATGTAGCTGACCCTTTATTATGGGTCGCTACCGCCGTTGGTGGTACTCTACTGGGTTGGGAAGAACATCTGCCGTTAGGCCCAACGCCAACCCATGCTTATGAATACAAAAAACCGAGTGAGCTGAAGCCAGGACAGCGAACGGATATTGCTAAAGATTACTGTAGCTTCACCGCCATGCTGATCAACAGCCCGGAGAAAGCGAAAAGCCATCTGTTCAGCCTGGGTGAATATTGTGCTATCTATCTGCTCCTTTGGTCGCCCATTCTCTGGCCCGATCGCTTACCACAAGGTAAGAAGATCTATCAAGATTCTACACAGGCGAGGCAATGGGATAAGGAAGCCGTTCATGTCAGAGACTGCATGAGTCAGTTGTGGAAAGTTCGGCGTGCCCTAGCCAATGTGCCGACTTACATGATTTTTGATGACCATGATGTTACGGATGATTGGTATCTCAATCGCGCTTGGTGTAACCATGTGTTGCGTAAACCTCTGGGCAGGCGCGTCGTGCAGAATGCGATGTTAGCCTATGCCGTGTTTCAGGCGTGGGGGAATACACCTGAACAGTTTGAGGAGGGGAAGCCAGGTGGAAATTTGTTGAAAGCGGCAGCGAATTGGTCGGCATCGGCAGGAACGGATGAGTCCGCTTTAGAACAAATCCGGAAGTACTTGGGAATTCCTCCGCTAGAGCCAACCACCGGTGAGCCGAAATTAAAGCTGGATGAAGATGTGTTCATCCTAGATCGAGATTCTCCCGATGGGACACAGCCTTTGGAGTGGCACTATACCGTTAGAAGCCAGAAGCATGAAGTGATTGTGCTGGATACCCGAACTTGGCGAGGTTATCCCCAAGGTGATGAGGCCGCGCTCGTACCTCCCATGCTTTTGTGTCCCACAGCCTTTAAACAACAAATTCAACACCCCTTAGAACTCACCGATCAACTCAAACAAATCGGTCAGTCGGACATTGAAGTCACCTTTGTCGTTTTGCCAACCAACCTGGTGAGTCTGCAAATTATTGACGAAGTTCAACGCTTGGAACTAGAGAAAGGCAACGTTTACGATTCAGATGTGGGCGATGCTTGGAACTTAAATGATGTTGCCCTATCGACACTGCTCAGTGTACTGTTCCAACGGCGACGTATGGTCGTAATACTTTCGGGCGATATTCACTATGGAGCTACCATTCGCCTCAGCTATTGGTTAAATCCTGATCGCCAAGAGACTCAAGTCAAAAGTCAAAATTCCCATCAACAATCCGACCTCGAAACATTGCCCATCCCCAGTCATGCACGAGTGTTAGCTCAACTGACGGCAAGTGCTTTCAAAAATGGCGAATTGAAGACCTATGTGGTTCATACGAAAGCCAAATCTCTAGCTCCAGAACTACCACAGAATTGGGCAGGATGGAACGAACCCCCCCAACTCGTGGAAATCCAAATTACACCGGAGAGGGTGCGGATGCTGGAGGTTGAAGTGCCAACAACTGGCCCAGTGGTGAGGCAAATCAAGGGACTCTGCGGGAATTGGAGTGTGGCTTGGGAAATTGCTCTCAAAGACCCCAAGTTTGCTCCTGACTGGCAGTATTATGTGGAGTGGATGAAACGAGAGAAAGCCATACTTGCTCCCTGGCTAGGCAAGGCGCTATTGACGGCACCGCCCAAATATAAAAAGGCCAGCCGATGGCTCACACAAGTGAAGAGTTGGGTATTGCTACTTTGGCGCAATCAGTGGCTTCAAGAGGGTGAACAAGTAATTGGGCGCAATAATTTTGGAGTCGTTAGCTTGAAATGGCCCCAGAGCCATGAGGAAATCAAGGTTGTCATTCAGGATACTTATTGGCAACCTCCTTGGGAACCTAACAGCGTGGTTTATAGCCGATATTGCGTCCCGTTGTGCGTCGATCAGCCACCGCCACCACCGAGAGTGGCGTCACCCCCTGGAATGAAAGTTTGGCGGTAGAGTCAAAAGCTGGCGAATCAGGAGCGATCGCTTCTCAGTTTAAATCCCAAAACGCGATCGCCCCTTACTCCTGCTTTAGGCTTTAGCCGCGGCGTCTTCTGCTTTCTTGGGGGGTTGAGAAACACCCATGCGAATTTCTGAGTAAAGACACGCCATACTGAATCCGCCAGAGTCCTTGAGGATGCTGGTGCGTAAGCGGAAGTTAGGACTCGCAAACCATAAACGTTCCTCAGAATACATGGTTTCGTATTCTGTAATCATCGTTAAGGCGTTATCATTCCCAATGATGTAGCGACCCATCACAGGAGCTTTCTGGGCATCACCCATTTGTCGCAACAGCCGACCTTCGCCCTTCTGGTCTGGGTTGGGAACAGGTATCAGCACCGTGGAACCGCTGCGCTTTCCTTTATCTTCATACCATTCCATTGTGCCGTCCCAAGTCATTCTCGCACCACACACAGCCAGTCTTGGCTCGATCTGGTAGTGTTCGCAGAGTTGAACGACTTCTAGAGCATCGGCGGCAAGCAGTTCAATCGTAATATTGGACTGACCACTCTCGGCTTGCTTGAAGGCAGGGTGGTGACCCGTCCGTTGAGAAAACCACTTGCCCGCACTCTGCTCAAAAATTTCTTTAATATTCATGAAGTAAGTGAGAAAGCGTTAACGATTTTTAACTGTACAGGATTGTTCGCCATCACCCCTAGGCAATCCCTCTATCCCTCCTGAGACGCTTCTGCTAAGCGCTGTAGAGAGATTGACGCCGATTGGGACACTTGGGGATGGCTGTCTTTCTCCAAAAATTTTAACGCAGAGATGCTTTTGTCACTCTTAAGATTACCGAGAGCTTCTGCTAAGCGTTGACGGACTAGCCAATCGTCTGCCTGAGCAAAGTCCAAGATATCATCAATGGCGTCTATGGCTTTGATTTCACCTAAGGCTGCGATCGCCGCTTGTTGGATCACCACTTCCTCACTCTTCAACGCTTGGGTGAGAACCTCACGCGCACGGGGGTCTTTGATATTGCCCAGCGATACAGCAGCACTAAAACGCACCAACCAGTCCGTGTCTTCGTAGAAAGACCGAACGAGGGGTTCAAAGGCTCTTGGGTCAGCCAGATAGCCTAAGGCCCCAGCAGCAGCGGCACGAATGCCATAATCCGGGTCAGATTCGACTAATTTCACCAAAATGGGGTAACATTCGTCGGTTTGCTTGACCCCTAAAGCAAAGACAGCCATTGAGCGAACTTGCAAATTGCTATCGTCTATGACTTTTTTAATCAAAGGTACCGCCTCATCAGCTGGAACGTCGCGGAGTGAGGCCAGCGCCACCATGCGATCGCGGGAGCTTTCGCTTTCAAGCTGAGTCGAGAGTTGGTCTAAACTGGGATGAGCCATGGGCTAAACAACTTTTTTAAGAAATATTACAGAAAATGAGAATCTTGCTACATCCTAACGCCCCAGCCCGTGAACTGACCAAATGACTTCAGCTTGGTTTGTGCTGATTTGTGCCAAAACCCAATTCATGGGTTAACTTGTCTGAATGTTTAACTGTCTAGAAATAACTTTCAGTGGATGCCAATCAAAGCAATAGGCTTAAAAAAAAAGTAAGGTCGCTGTCATTGCTGGTGCTGCTCCTAGCGAGTTCCTTCTGGTTGAGTAGTTGCAAAAAAGAGCAACCGGAGAATCGATTCCAAGAAGAAATCAACCAACTCAAGACAGATAATGCCAAATTGAGGGCAGAGGTTGATCAGCTCAAAACACAGCTCGATAATCCAGTGGCTCAATTGAGTCCGTCGCCCAAACCCGTAGCCGTTGCCCTCAATGCACCGAAACCCGTTGCCTTCGAGGACATTCAAGGTGTAGCCGCACAGAAGCAGATTACCCAATTGGGTCAGTTGGGAGTCTTCGATACCACATCAGGGAAATTTGACCCCAAAGCGCCCATTACCCGTGCTGAATTTGTGCGCTGGCTAGTTCGCACGAATAACGCGTTGTTTCCAGAGTCTTCTGATAAAACGATACGCCTGTCGGAAGCGGGCAAGGCAACGTTCTCGGATGTTCCGTCCACCCATCCAGACTTCCCCTACATTCAGGGCTTGGCGAATGCGGGCTATTCTATCAGTGACGATGAGAAAACCTTTAAGCCAGAGCAGGTTCTCACCCGCGAACAGATGCTAGCCATGAAAGTGGCGCTAGACCATCGAGTGCCGCTTGAGAGTTATAAAGGTGGTGCACCGGGGGGTTGGACGGACAGCAATAAGATCTCCAAGAAATACTGGCCAGCCATCTATGTGGAAAGTGTCTTTCAAAACAATGCCAACATTCGTCGAACTTTTGGTTCGCTCAAGACGTTCAATCCACAAGCAGCTGTAACCCGATCGGAAGCGGTATTGTGTATCTCGGCGATGGGTGATAATGTCGGTGGTTTTACCACAGCCGAGGAGGCTCTGGAAAAGGTAGAACCAAAGAGTTCGCCTTAATCTGAGTGTGGATAATAATGACACTATGTCACAGGCTAGGGGCACGACAGGTCATGCCCCTACGAAGGTACTGACTTTGGAGTTAGACCCTCACTTGGACTTAAGCTTCAATCACAACCCGGAGATTCCCCCGCTTCTTGGCAACGCGGCAAGCGGTTGCGCTACCAGAACGCTCAAACTCCAAATCCAGCAGAGTTGACCCCACGCGCAAGTTTTGCAGGGACAGCTTGTTGATGGATTCTGGCAGTGCTGGGTCGAGAATCCGCAGACAGTTATTGCGGGCATCGGGGACCAGATGGATCATTACTTGCAATAACTGGAAGATACTGCCAGTAGCCCAAGCTTGAGGAGAGCAGGCGACGGGATACATCACCGGGGCGTTACCATCAGTACGTTCGTAGCCGCAAAACAGTTCGGGGGGACGGTTGTAGGGCTGGTGTAGGGTCATGTCAATTAACGACTGACTCAGTTCCAGGGCTTGATCGACCAGTCCGAGCGCTCGCAATCCTACGGCAATCATAGAATTATCATGAGGCCAGACTGAACCGACGTGATAGCCCATGGGATTATAGGCCGGGGACAAACTACTGAGGGTGCGAATCCCCCAGCCACTATACATATCCGGGGCACGCAGCCGTTCTGCCACACTATAGGCTTTTTCGGGTGTCAAAATGCCCAGATTCAGACAGTGACCAGGGTTAGACGTAATACTATCCACCGGCTTGCCCTCTCCATCCAGAGCCAAGGCGCAGAAGTCTTCTTCCGCCACCCAGAAATCCTGGTTAAATCGGCGCTTGAGGTCTTTAGCTTCATCTTGCCACTGATCTGCCAAATCGAGCCGCTTCTTCAGTCGCGCAATTTCTGCCAAACGGATTTTAGCCGAATAGGCATAAGCCTGCACCTCACAAAGTGCGATCGCACCCTTGGCTATCTGCCCCTTGCGATTGACAATACAGTTTCCGGAATCTTTCCACCCCTGATTCGCCAAACCCCGCTTGGATAGGCGATAGTAACTGATGTATCCGGTTTCAGACATCTGGCGGTCAATCCAATCCATTGCCGCTAAAGCATTAGGCCACAAACGATCCAAGGTTTCGGTGTCATGGGTCCAAGCGTAGTATTCGCAATAGAGCATTAACCACAACGGTGTGGCATCGACGGTGCCGTAATAAGGCGTATGGGGAATTTCCTCACAGCGAGCCATTTCACCCATACGGATTTCGTGCAAAATCTTGCCCGGTTGCTCATCGCGCCACTCATTCTCTTCCTTGCCTTGATACTTCGCCAAGATGGACAAAGTTTCGCGGGCAATGGTGGGGTCGAGCATTAAAGTTTGCGAGGCGGCAATAATCGAGTCGCGCCCAAACAGAGTGGAAAACCAAGGCACTCCCGCTGAAAGTATCTTTCCTTTGCCAAACGTCTGCCGCAGTAGATAAACATCCTGCTCAGCTCGCTCAATCACCTGATTTATCGTCTTTTCATCCGAGCGAATCTGGGTGACGTGTTGCTGCCACTCTTTTTGTTCTGCTAATTCAGCGGCTTTGGCCTGTCCCAGGGTAACGGGTGCGCTGACAATAGAACTAGAACGACTATTAATCAAGACTCTGAGCCGATACCCCAGCTTCAGAGTTTCGTGAGAGTCTAGATCCAGTTGCCAAATTGCTGTTTTACCCTTCAAGTAGTCGGGTTGGCGATGCACAAACTCGATGCACGATTGCATCACTAAGCCATCAAGTCCTTTATACGCTAGGGTCAACTCTTGAGTTTCTTTTTGGACCGTTTCATCCTTAAGTACCTCGTGTAAGAGCTGTCCCCGGTGTCCTCGTCCATAGCCCCGGACTTCAAATAAATCTACGAAATCAGCATCAAAGCTGAGACTCAGTTCAAAACGAAGGCGACTTGTGGTATAATTAGAAACTTCAATCTCATCAAACAGCGCTCCATTCAAGACAATGTCTCGCGCAATCCCGATAGTCTCCGCTCGTAGGGGTGCGTAAGAAATCTCGCCTTCCTGAACTTGTGATTCTGCCTCTAATTGCTCTGCTTCTTCTAAACGTTCGCCATCCAGGCGAGGATTGGTACACAAAACAGAGAGAGCAAACCCTTTATCAGCGGTGCTGCTGAGTAATACAGGCGGTCGTCCCTCAATCTGTAACTCCAAGCGGCTGAGGAACCGGGTATCGTGACAGAACAACCCCATACTGGCGTTCATGTCATCTCTTAACAATCCACCAATATTCCCCAGGGTATCGGTCACTAAAAACAGGTCATTATCTTTAACTGTGAGCGTCGGTTGTGGACGTTCACTCAGCACACTCGGCCACTCTGGAATGGGCAATTCTTCAGCAGGAACAAAAACTTTACCATCTAGCTCAAGTTTATCCGTAGTCATACCTTAAGTTCCAGTCAACGTTACAGTTGTCTTAGGGGATAGATGGACGCAATGAATTTGTTGTCAACGATATAGTGTGACAACCCGTTTTATACCTTGCTCAACGAGACGCCAATGGTTTGAATGTTTAGAAAAATGCGGTTGACAAGGTTTGCATTTCTTCACTAAGAAAAGTTTAGACAGTGTCTCAACGTCCATATCCCTACCAAGAGGGAGAGATACAACCGTTGAGTTGTAGATGCACGCAAAAAGATGCGCCAGTTGACAAATGTCTCCGGCGTCAATGTGTCTATCTTAAATGAGTCCTCTTTTTGGTGTAACGCTTACGCCCAGTTTTCCTCTGTATCAATATACGAATGTACCGGAAACCGTTACGACTAATGTGCAACGATAAGATTCTGTGATGAGACTAAATATTTGTATACAATTATCAATTATTCGTTTTCTAATCAGGTAGGGGCACGATAGGTTCTGCCCCTACCTGAATGGAGGATAGACCCTTTAGGCTGAGAGACTAAGACACCTGATCGTCCTTGTTTTGTCCTCTGCCACTGAGAACCATTTGGTAAGCCCGTTCATACTCATCGACCATCGATTCCACGCTAAAACGCCTCACCACATAGTCTCGACAAGTTTTGCGATCTAATTGCATCGCCTTGGGAACGGCTTCAATCATCTGTTCCAAGCTACCGCAGACAAACCCGGTTTTCCCATGGGCAATCACTTCGGGCACAGAACCCAACGCCATACCCACTACTGGCGTTCCTGTGGCCATAGATTCAATCATCACCAAGCCAAAGGGTTCTCGCCAGGTAATCGGGAACAGGGTAACCGTCGCACCCGCTAGCAGTTCTATCTTCTCTTCGTGGGATACTTCACCGAGATATTGAATCTGCTCCCCATCAATCAGGGGTTTGAGTTGTTCGTCGTAATAGTCACGATCAACGGCATCAATCTTACCCGCCATTTTGAGCGGTAAGCCAAGTGTGCGGGCAATTTCAATCGCACCGGCTGGCCCTTTTTCCGGTGAGAGGCGTCCCACAAAGGCGAGATAGGGGGGTTGAGAGGGTTGCTCTTGGAAGCGATAAACGGTGGTATCAATGCCGTTGTAAACGGTATGAACGTAGTTAAGACCCAGCTTGGGTTCTCGTTGAGCCTCACTAATACTGATATAGGGTTGCCATGCAAATTGCCGGAACATTTTCTCATTATCCGGCGTGAAAATACCATGCATGGTGTGAACGGTTGGCGTCTTAACGAAACTGCAATAGGGCAGAACGGCACAGCCAACGTGAGAATGGATAATATCAAAATGATGAGCTTGATGATAGACTTTGGCGAGCATCATTTGCTCGTAAAGAATCGGTTCTTTAACCTTTTTATCTAATCTCAGCGCTTGCTCATGTATGAACTCCAAGTGAGCTTTGGTAATAGAGTCACCCGACGCAAATAATGTCACTTCATGACCGCGCCGCACTAATTCATCGGTTAACAAACTGACAATTAACTCAGTTCCACCATAGCGGAAGGGAGGAACACGTTCCCAAAGGGGAGCAATCTGTGCAATTCTCATGGATTAGATGCTACGACTGTGTTGATTGAAAATGCGTCAAAACCTCTGGTTAGGTTTTTTGACGAACTTTGAAAAAAGTTAGCTTGATTTTCCTTACTTAGAAATCTGTCTGTCAAAAGCGTAACACTCCGATTAAACCTAGAAACATGGCATTTGTTTGTTAGGTAAACGTGTCTGTATGCAGTTGTATTACGTTTTCTTAAAAATACCATAATCGAACACTCTCGTCATCTATTCACTCACGGCGAGGACTCCCGTTATAATTGGTTGTTTAACGGGAGAACACAGCCAAAACTGAGAGAAGCCCTAATACAAAAGAATGTCACTCCCGGCGTTCCAAGCCAGACTTACGCTCTTGCAGCTTCAAGAGAATTTCTGCATGAACTTCGCGGGTGATGGGATAGAAGTAAGCCAGAATCAAACCACCGATTAGGGCAACGGTAGGCAGAGGGCCAATGGCAAGGCGGATGGCGAACAAGGCAGAATCAGGTTGAGTCGGTGTGGGTTGTCCAGGAATTTGCTCGATAAAACCCGCCACTTCCAACGATTGTCCGACTAAAAATAGACCCAGCGCTAAACCAAATTTTTGCAGCAACACCATGAAGCCATAAAAGACACCTTCCCGACGCTGACCGGTTTCGAGTTCATCGAGTTCAATCACATCTGGCATCATTGACCAAGGGATAAGGTAAGCCGTGGAAACACCAAATCCTGCCAGGATAGCGAGGATATACATCAAGCCAATTTGACTCGGTTGCAGGAAAAATAAACCCGCTTGAGCGATAATCCACAACACCATACCCATGAAGTAAACGGCTTTTTTACCCACGCGATCGCTAATGGCTTTCCAGACGAATAACATGACGAGGGCAGTGCCTTGAACAGCGATCGCAACTTGGGGAAACTGCGCCTCTGGTAAACCCATCCAATTGACCACAAAATAAGGAAGAATGGAGGCGGTAACTTGGACGCCTAGCCAGGAAAACAGATAGATCCCGACGACAAATAGAAAGGGGCGATTATTGAAGGCAATCCGTAGCTGTTCTGGGATGGGGATTTGTTCAGATTGCTCTGTCGTACTATGTTGGGCTTCATAAGCCAGGATGCGATCGCGCACACCAAAAACACACCAAAATAAAGGCAAGACGGAGAGAATTGTACAAATTCCGGCTAAAACCAAATACTGTTGAGTGACAGGAATTTTTAACAGAGCGAAGATAAGCTGAGCCAGAATCAACGATAGAATGCTGCCGCCAATCGAAAAGGCAAAGCGGAAGCTATTGAGGCTGGTGCGTTCGTTATAGTCTTGGGTGAGTTCTGGGGTTAGGGCCGTGTAAGGTAGGTTAACGACGGTGTAGAAGATGTTGAATAAAATGGAAATAATCACGTAGTACCAGAACAGCGCCCAGTTGTTGGCACTTCTGTCAGCACTGAAGTTGGGAACAATCCATTGTAAAAAGAAGAATATTCCAAAGGGAATTGCCCCATAGAGCATCCAGGGAAGTCGGCGTCCCCAACGGCTTTTGGTGCGATCGCTCAATACCCCCACCATTGGATCGTTAACCGCATCCCAAATCTTACCAATCATCAGAATGCTGCCTGCCAACCCAGCACTGAGTCCTGCCACATTGGTAAAGAAAAACAGCGCAAAGAATACACCCAAGTTAGCCGTGATAGCCGGCCCCAAATCACCAGCACCGTAAGCGAGTTTGGTAATAAAACTCAGCTTTTGGGAGGTAGATGTATCAGGAGGAACGGAAGAGTCAGAAGAGGAAGTGTTACTCATAACAGCAGATGAACTAGCAACTGGGACTGAAAATCGCACAACGCGAATATAACCTTTGGCAGCCGTCCAATTCTAAACCAGGGGATGAAGTTACTCGTTGTACGATTTGGTTTACTGCTTATTGACGCCTTTTTAGACGCTCGTTATGCCTGACCTTTACATTTCTTGGTCTGAGTACCATCAAAAAATCGAACTGCTGGGTGCCAAAATCTATGAATCGAAGTGGGATTTCGACCAAATTGTCTGCATCGCCAAGGGAGGGTTACGAGTTGGGGACATCCTATGCCGAATTTACGACAAACCCCTAGCGATTCTCTCTGCGTCTTCCTATGGGGGGGCAGAGAATCGGGTTCGAGGTACGATACACTTTTCGCGCCATTTGGCAATGACGGCTGAAAAATTGGGGAGTCGCGTGTTACTCGTTGATGATTTAGTGGATTCGGGTATCAGCCTTCGGGAGTCGATGACTTGGCTGGAAGAGCATCATGGGAATGAAATTGAGCAGATTCGCACGGCTGTCCTCTGGTACAAAGATTGCTCTGTGATTACTCCCGATTATTACGTGGATTATTTAGCGGACAATCCTTGGATTCATCAGCCGTTTGAACGGTATGAACTGATGAGTCCTGCACAGTTGGCTGAAAGTTATCTGGTGGGGGAAGTGCCAAGGGGATAAACGTCCTCAAACTTACGCAGATGCTCTACGGGTAGGGTGGGCAATGCCCATCTTATCTATTGGTGCGATCGCTTTCTGAAGTTTTAACCCGTTTTAAGTGACATCTTGCACCATTCTCCATAAGCCCCATAACCCGCCAAGAACTTAAGTTCTTGTCTCATAGCTCAAGTCTACTGAAGTGGACTAAAATTCTCATCCAGTCGTCTTTTAGACGACTTTAACGATGAGACAGTGGTTTTAACCACTGGCGGTTGTTGCAACTGATGCAAGATGTCAGTTTTAACGGGTTTGAGCTTAGGACTTACGCAAAGCCTCTATTTGTAGGGTGTGTTAGCGCAGCGTAACGCACCATAAGCGCTATAGATAGTGTAGCTGCGTAAGTCCTGAGCTTTCAGCCAGAACTTTAGTTCACGGCGAAGTACAAAATATAAGCTATCGATTGAATAATATGAGATTTATTAGTCCTAAAACAGACTTTGCCTTTAAAAAAATATTTGGTTCCACGGATAGCAAGGATATTCTCATTAGCTTCTTGAATGCCATCCTATATGGGGGTCAACCTACCGTCAGAGATTTAGAGATTATCAATCCTTATTCAGCTTCTAAAGTTACAGGGCTGAAGGATACTTACCTGGATGTCAAAGCCAAGATTACTGGAGACAAAACAGTGATTATCGAAATGCAAGTTTTGAATGTAGCTGCTTTTGATAAACGGGTTTTGTACAATGCCGCTAAAACATATTCGACGCAACTCAAATCGGGTGAAGGCTATTGGAAGTTAAAGCCCGTGATTGCTTTGACTATTACAGATTTTGAAATGTTTGAAAATCAAGAGCGGGTAATTTCACATTTTGTGTTTAAAGAAAATGAGGATTTATTCGACTATCCGAATCATGAGCTAGAGCTGTTTTTTGTTGAATTACCCAAGTTTAATAAGAAGTTGGAGGATTTAGAGACTTTGACTGAAAAATGGATATATTTTATGAAAAACACCAACCAATTGGAGACAATTCCAGAAACAATGGAGATAGTGCCGGAAATAGGGAAGGCTTTGAGAATCGCAAATCAAGCTAACTTGAGTCCTGAGGAGTTGGAAGATTTAGAGAAGCGGGAGATGTTTCTTGAAGACCAGCAGGGCGCAATTATTAAAGGTAGACAGGAAGGAAAGCTAGAATTAATTGTGCGTCTCCTTCGGCGTCGTTGTGGTGAAATTGCGCCGGATATCCAAAGCCGTATTCGTCGATTATCGATTGAGGAATTAGAGAATCTAGCAGAGGCGTTGTTAGATTTTACAAGTATTTCAGATTTGATGGATTGGTTGCAAGGTCAGAATAATCTTACCGATAATTGAAAGTCTTGGATGTCACTAATGTACAGTCAGACAACCGCAACCGGTTGGATTAATGTTTTTGCAGTACAATTTGAGAACAAGCGCAGGTTACTGGGTAAGTTTGTGTCAACAAAATGGCTTAGTTAGTCAAGGAAGTACTCAAGAGGAAGCGCTCACTAAACTCAAAGAGGTAATTGAAAGCTTCTAAACTGTTAGAACTACTAAACTTTATTCGGGAGATTCCCAAAATGAGTAAAGCGCAAGCAAAGTGGAGTGCTGATGGAAGTTTTATCCCTTCTCTAGATCCTCATACCAAAGCAAAACATTTAATCCTTGAAAAATATATTGAAAATTTAGTTTACACGCTTTATGCAAAAACTCGACGTGGAGAAACACAATTTACTTTCATTGATGGATTTTGTGGCGGTGGAATATATAAAGATAACGACAGCAGACAAGATTGGGAAGGTTCTCCTATTAGAATTATAAAATCTGTCCGAGAAGCACATAGGAAGTCAAAACGAACTTATCCAGAACCATTAAATATCAAGTATATCTTTATAGATAGTAATGAAAGTCACTTGAGCTGTCTCAAAAACTACTCAATGCTAAAAGCTGGATTGGAAGATTTAATTGATGAAAATCCACATACCTATAACGATGGTTTTGGAGAAAGGATAGAGCAATGTGTATTTCTAAAGGGTGAATTTGAATTTTTTTTGAAGTACTGTGTGTTTACGATTGATTCTCATAAAGGTCATTCATTCTTTTTTCTCGATCCCTTTGGATGGACAGATGTTTCAATGAGAACTATTAGAGAAATTAATCGTATAAAGGGTTCTGAAATACTTTATACTTACATGATTGATTATATAAGAAGATTTCTCATTGAAAGATATACAAGTCAGAAACGTGGCTTTCAAGAAATTCTTGAAGCTGACGGATACTATGAGGCAGCTAATCTAGAAGATAGCAGCATGGGAGAACAGTGCTACCTGAGAGATCAAACGGTAAAACTATTTCTAGAGAGAGGCCAATCAAAATATGTATTTACTTTTTCATTGATGCCTAGAGGAGAAAAACTTGTATTGTACTATTTACTACATCTTTCACAAAAGTTGACAGCACTAGAAGTTATAAAGGAGTGCTTTGAGTCTGAGAATAATTTAGATTATCAATATCACTATGAGATATATGGATACGGGTTTAAAACAGCTAATTATTATAATCAGAATCAAATGGATCTTGAACTAAATATCACTAGAGATAGTTATGAAATTTGTATGGATAAGTTAGATCGAGATGTCGGTAAACTTATCTTTGACAATCCAGATGGTATTTCTTTTCAAGAAATACGCCAGAAGACTATGCCATTAAATCCAGCCAATAGAAAACTTTACAATAAATACTTAAACAGATATATAAATGAAAAAGAGTTAGAAGCTTGGAGAAGTGGGAAATTGTTAAAAGGAAAGCAAATTGAATTTAGAAAGAATGATATAATTAAAGTGGTTAAAAAATATCAAGTTTCCTTGTTTTATAAGAGTAAATTTTTCTCGAATGATTTGTAGGAACTAAACTCATAATACTCTCCGCTCTATAACTGGAGGTACAAAATGTCCATCGTCAAAGGCACCGAGAAAATTGTTAATCCACTTCAGGAGAGCGCTCTCAACAAGAAGGGATTATGTGACTATGTGGTTAACGTAGCATCAGGGTGTCTGCATGGTTGTACCTTTTGTTATGTACCTTCAACTCCAGCGATTCGGACAAAACAATCACAGTTGAGGGAAAAAGGAGTAAACAATCCTCAGATGGATTGGGGACAATATCTCTTTGTTCGTGAAGACATTCCTGAGAAACTAGAAAAAGTTCTAAGTCGTAAGAAAGCTTGGCGAGAAACATCGGAAGGTAAGGGAGTAGTTTTACTTTGTTCTGGCACCGATCCCTACCAAAACAAGCAGACGGCAAGTGTAACTCGTGACGCTGTTCAGGTTCTCTTGAAATATAACAAAAGAGTCAGGATTCTGACTCGTGGTCTGTTGTGGGTAAATGATATTGATGTCCTTAAAAATGACAACGTTATAGTTGGCATGAGTCTGCCATTTTTACATGATGAACTCAGCCGCAAGATTGAACCTCAATCACCTCCGCCAACTGAACGCTACAAAGCTCTACAGGAAGGTCATCAAGCTGGGTGTCGGTTATATGTTGCGATGGCTCCTACACCTCCTACCATGACTTTAGATCACTTCAAAAGGTATCTGGAGAAAATAATGCATATTAATCCAGAGGTAATCTTTTGGGAACCCATCAATGCTCGTGGAACTAATGGAAAACGGATGCTAGCAGCAGGCTTGGAATTTACCAGTTCCATTATGAGCAAACAATCCTGGGCAGAAACCTTTAAAAGACAGTGGGAAGATATTGAAGCCGCAGCCAAAGACATAGGATGTTTTGATCGGCTTCATATTTGGCCTGATCCTGAACTAAGAGGATATGTGGATGAAGCTAAGTTAGACGATTGGTTATATAAGCCAACAGTAGAAAAGTGGGACAGCCTGACAGGCACACAGACTAAAGCTAAAGCTACTCAGGCTACTCGTAAAAACTCAAAAAAAACTACTGCTGACCTTCGCTAAGGCAACTCTACTGAGTTAACTCTGAGCAATGGGCGCAGTTAGCACCCTGAACACCCTGCTCACAGCCATCTCTGGCTCCCTCCCCGTAGCGGGGAGGGGTGGGGAGGGGTTCTTCCAAAATGACTAACCCCCAAACAACAACAACCAAACAGGCAACGTCAACAAAAGCCCAATAGAACCAACCGCTAGTGCCGTAACAGCCAAATCACGTTCCAAATCGAACACTTCCGCCAATACCAAAGTCGCAAACGCTGGAGGCATCCCCATTTGCAGCACAATCACCAACTGCGGTGCACCTGTAATCCCTAGCTGCCTGAGCACAATCCCCAACACAAGCGGCACGAGCAGCATTTTAATCCCCAGACTCACCGACACCTGCCTCAGACGACTCCAAGAATCTAACTGCGACAGGCGCATTCCAATTAATATCAGAGAAAGTGCGATCGCACTCCAAGCCAATCCCTGTAAACTCCCTTCCACCAACTCAGGCAGAGGAATCTGACGAAACCCCAATCCAAACCCCAAACTCCACAGGGCAGGATTGTATAAAATTGCCCGAACTAACTGCCAACTACTCTTGACTTCTGTGCCAAAACGTGCAGCAAGAACCACACCCAAACCGTAGGCTCCAATTGCCGTTCCCAGCATGTCATAAAACAGCGCCCAGCCAAAATACTTTTCTCCTACCAACGCCAGCGTCACTGGAAAGCCCAGATAACCTGTGTTACCCACCATTGCCGATAACAGAAAACTCCCCTGTGCAGGCTTACTCCAAGACTCGACAGACGCCCCAGATAGCTGGTTACTAGCAGATACGGGCGGGTTTAAAGGGAAAAGCGACGAAGATTGCTGATGGCTAACAACACCCAACCTGCCCCTACTTTTGAATTTAATCCAACTCCACGCTAATCCCGCTCCCAGTAAAATCGCTATCCATGCCATCACTGGCGCAATCCAAATTGCTCCGGATAAGTCAGCACGCCGCAGAAAAGTAATAATACTGACGGGTACGCCAATCCAGAAGAGAAATTGACCAATCAAGGTTGGCACTCTTTGTGGTAGCAAGCGCCCTAAAACCCACCCCAGCAGGACACCGCCGCCTAGCTGAATATAGAGTTTAATCAATGGTTGTAACAGCTCAGTATTAACACTGGGCATGATGCACTCTCTTTGTCACACACCTGTACGATGGTAAGCCAATCCTAGAAAATAGGTGGCTTGAGAAGACACACTCCGAGAGAGGCTGTTAGACTAACTCAAGGCAAAGCAAGCGGGTCAGTTCAGTATTGATTTTCAGTGTAGGAGTGGATTCTTGAATAACGGGGATCTCCCAGGAAAAACAGGTAACTTTTCAGTCTCACCAGACGACGATATTCCAGAGGCGCTACGGGATACACCCGACGTTAAACGCCGCTCTCGGATCAAGCCTGTTTGGGTAATTGTAGGGCTATTGGGCTTAGGCGCGATCGCCACAATCATCAGTTTGTCTATTGCAGCATCCAAACCAAAGCCAATCGAAACGTCAACATCGGCAGCTAGTCCGACACCATCGAGTCCCGAAACCGAAAAGGTGGATAACCTCCTCGGACATTTGCCCTATCAAGAAGCACCCGTCTCGGAACTCAAACCCATTACAGGCAATGGACAGATTAGACTCCGTGCTGCTGCTGCTGATAAATTTAACGCGATGTCAGCCGCAGCCGCGAGAGAGGGCATCAGCTTAGTCCCTATTTCCGGCTTTCGTGCCGTTGCCGACCAAAAGCACTTATTTTTTGATGTCAAGGCGCAGCGCGGACAAGTAACCACCAAACGCGCAGAAGTCAGTGCGCCCCCCGGATATAGTGAGCATCATACCGGTTACGCGGTAGATATTGGCGATGGGAAGACACCCGCCACCAATCTCAGTCCTACCTTTGAGACGACTTCCGCCTTTAAATGGCTAGAGAAAAATGCGGCTTATTACAGTTTTGAGATATCCTTCCCCAAAGACAATGCTCAAGGTGTCAATTATGAACCCTGGCACTGGCGCTTTGTAGGCGATACCGACAGCTTAAAAACCTTCTACAAAGCTAAAAACTTAATTCGTCCTGCATCCCCTTCACCTACAGAACCTTCAGCAACGCCCAACTCAACTGAACTGACGGAACCGTCCGCAACGCCAACCTCACCTTCACCCACAGAACCGTCCGCAACGCCAACCTCACCTTCAGCGACAACGCCCTCAGCAACTCCCTAAGGCAATATATAGGTTTTCTCGATTAGATGAGGTACACTCTGACCTCTCTCCAAACCTCTCTCCTGATAGGAGAGAGGCTTTGATGCTTACAGCCATCAGTAATTGTTGTGGCTGAGAAAGCATCTTATCTTGTATCCACAAAAAACTAATTCCTCTTATTCCCCCTCTCCTCGTAGGAGAGGGGGTTAGGGGGAGAGGTTAAACCCACCCCAAGAACCAACGATTTATCCGCAGCGAAAACAGGTTTAAGTCTTAAAATTAATAAAAGTTAACAAAAACTCGATAAAACCAATGGAACAAACCGCTCTGAATCTAATTGCCATTGGCGTCTTCGGCATGACGCTTTCAGCGCTGTTAGGCCCCATGTTTAATATCTCACCCGTCATCCCTGCCGTTACGACTTTGGGAGTTTTGAGCCTTGCCACATTGGATAGTTTCAACTTCCAAGGCAAAGGCGCTACCTTACTATTAGATTGGCTGGCGGGTACCAGAAGTCAGCATCGCGATCGCATCTTACGACATGAAGCCGGTCACTTCCTCGTCGCGTACCTCCTGGGTATTCCCATTACGGGATATACCCTAACCGCCTGGGAAGCTTTTAAGCAAGGACAACCCGGTTTGGGTGGTGTCATGTTTAATACAGACGCACTCTCTCCGGATGTGCTTGATGTGAGGCAACTGCAATGGACTTTAGATCGATTCTGCAAAGTCTGGATGGCGGGAATTGCCGCCGAAACTTTAGTCTACGGCAGTGCGGAGGGAGGCGGAGAAGATCGGCAGAAACTGAGAGAGACGCTGACATTATTGGGACGCCAGGGCAGCGAATTTCAACTCAAAGAACGGTTGGCTATGCGGCAAGCTCAAACCCTAATTGAGGAACACTGGGAATCTTACGAGGCACTCGTGGCGGCGATGGAACAACGAGCCTCAATAGCCGAGTGCTATCAGGTGATTCAACAACATTACCAAGCCTCAGAAATTGCTGCTTAAACAGTTTTTTCAACCTTCAACCTTCAACCTTCAGCCTTCAACCTTCAACCCTTAAAAACCGTCATCCCCACAAAACACCTGATTACGACCACTGGACTTGGCTCGTAGCAGATTATGATCGGCACGTCGGATTAGACTTTCGCCTTTCGCATCATCTGTGGAAATCAGAGAAGCCAGTCCCATGCTAACTGTAATTCCCAGCGCTAATGACCCATCAATGTGAAAAGGTTGGTCACTAATTAAGCATCTCAGGCGTCTAGCAACGATTAGGGCATCTTGAAAGGTTGTATTACTCAGAACAATCACAAATTCTTCTCCGCCATAACGGAAAAGGGTATCCTGAAAGCGTAGGTTATGTCGTAGACGAGCAGCCAGCAGTTGCAGAACGCGATCGCCCACTTGATGCCCGTAAGTGTCATTCACGGATTTAAAATAGTCCACATCCAGCATGACAAGGCTCAACGGCGTCGATTCGACACGAGAATTATGAATTTGTCGAGGTAACTCCCATTCCATTGCTCGACGATTGCTTAGTTCTGTTAACGGATCGGCTAACGCCATGGTTGACAAAACGTCATTTGTTTGCATCACTTCCCGATAAAATCGCACTCCTCGTAACCCGGCCTGAATTTGCGCCTTCAGCAAGCGAATTTCTTCATAAGCAAGAACTGCACTGAGTCGTAAGTAGGCATCTGCACCATGTTCCAAAGCTTGACCACAAGCCATCATCTCTTGATGCGGGTCTAATGACATTCCATCAACACTGAGTTCAGACTGGTAATCTACCAAAATACAGTACGTCCAGCCTAGCTGAGACTGCTCTTTAATTTGATGACAGAGTTCCAAACAGCCAAGTTGCGCCGCCTGCAAAATCAAAATAGCAGGTTGTTTGCTCCGAATTAAGGGTATAACCTCATTAAGCGCAGAGGACGCCTCAACCGTGCCAGACATAATGTTACCAATCTGGTTAACAATTGTGGTGAGAAACTGATCATTTCCAACCACCAAGATAGAAGCGTCCATGATGATATGTAGCTTTGGCGAGCTACAGCATTGCCTAAGTGTAAATTAGAGAGTTTAAAAAAAAATGATAATACCACTTATGAGTGCAAATACAATATAGAGGGGATCGGCAAACTTGTGTAGGTTGGTAGCAATTATCGGCTAAGTGCGTCATCTCGCTTTATTACACGCTACCCGCAACTCTTACGAGAATAGGCGACGTGCACGCCAACAAAAGAACACCACCCCTCACGTCAGCGCGTAGGGATGGAAGTTAAACACAAAGCTCATTTAATATTTAGGCTGAGAAAGCTTTTCTAGCCTGTTCAGCTTACCGTGTGACCCAAAGCTATGATCATCTGTTTAATGGATTCTTCGGACGCGCCGGTGTCCACACTTACTGTCTTAGCTGTTACATCAACATTAACTTTAGCGTCTGACTCATGAGTGAGAATCTCATCCTTAATAGCCTTAGCGCAGCCATCACAGACAATACTCGGAACATTGAACGACAAAGTCTTTTCCGCCATAGTTAATCTCTGTTTTTGGTGTATTTTAATTACATTTCACCCTTAATTGTAAAGCTTTAGCGAGAACTTAGGGTCTGTTTTTTCTTTCGTTAGGGGATAATTAACTACCATTGAGCATCTCTATCAGGTCGCCACGGAACCCAGAGAAGCCTGATTAACCCCCTAAAAACACAAAAAAACCACCTGTTTAAAACTTTCGGGGCTTAAAACTTAATGGGCCTAGCCAATTGTTGCTAGACCCATTCAAGTACACAAGTTTGTATTTTCAACGAGTTAACTTTCAGATTTCCTAATGAACGGTAAATTACTAAGGTTTACAACTTTCACAGCTCTACCTTGACTTTATTCCAACACAGTTGCGTCTTCCTAGACCTTCGTTTGGCTTGCTCAGGTTGCCCTGGCGTTTAGCCCCTTGAATCTATGCTTGGCTGCTTTGGAGCTGCGCTTGGGTCACAGATCGGGAACATCGCATCTATGCCCTTGGGTTTGTTTTTCTCCGTTGTTTATCTGGAGTTCGATGTCCATGTATTTAAACTACCATAGCCTCCCATAGCGGCTACACGCCGTTTACCAAAGTTGATGAGTCTTTACGAATGGCAAATATTGGATTAAGAAGTGACAATCCTGCTTGACACAAGCCATTCCTCGACTAGAAACGCAGCAACACCGCATAAACAAATGTAAAAATAGATAACCAGTTGACTGATCAGCACCCAGATTTTGTGGAAGTGATGAGCTTGAGTCCGAGTTTTCACTCCGGTGTACTCAAACTGATGACTGACCTGTCGCAACCTTTTTGATTCCTAGCCCCCTAGATGACCATGACTGAATCCCCCAAGTTCAAAAGCGGTAGCGAAATCCGGCAAACCTTCCTCGACTTCTTTGCGACTCGTGGACACAATGCGCTGCCAAGTGCCTCTTTAGTTCCAGAAGATCCAACGGTGCTGCTCACTATAGCGGGGATGTTACCCTTCAAACCTATATTTCTAGGACAGCGTCAGTCGGAATTTTCTCGTGCCACTACGTCCCAAAAGTGTATCCGCACCAACGATATTGAGAACGTCGGACGCACAGCACGGCATCATACCTTCTTTGAGATGCTGGGTAACTTCAGCTTTGGGGATTATTTTAAAGAACAAGCGATCGCCTGGGCATGGGAACTGTCCACGCAAGTCTTTGGTTTGCCCCCAGAACGCATCGTCATTAGTGTATTTGAGGACGATGACGAAGCTTTTGCCATCTGGCGCGACCAAATTGGTATCCCTCCCCAACGCATTCAGCGCATGGGAGAAGATGATAACTTCTGGGTGTCTGGCCCAACTGGCCCTTGTGGCCCCTGTTCGGAACTTTATTACGACTTTCATCCAGAACGAGGCGACGACAATATCGATTTAGAAGATGATAGTCGGTTCATCGAGTTTTATAACTTGGTGTTCATGCAATACAACCGGGATGCTGATGGAAAGCTGACACCCCTCAAAAATAAAAACATCGACACCGGGATGGGACTGGAGAGGATGGCACAAATCCTCCAGCAGGTGCCGAATAACTACGAAACAGACTTAATTTTCCCGATTATCAAAACCGCAGCAGATATTGCGGGAATCGACTACGCCAAGAGTGATGAGAAAACCAAAGTCTCTCTTAAGGTCATTGGCGACCACGTTCGTTCTGTGGTTCACATGATTGCCGATGGCATTACCGCATCAAATGTGGGACGGGGTTATGTGTTGCGCCGCTTAATTCGTCGAGTCGTGCGTCACGGACGGTTAATTGGAATTCAAGGTGAGTTTACTGCTCAAGTGGCAGAAAGTGCGATCGCGCTTTCCGAATCTGCTTATCCCAATGTTCGGCTACGAGAGGACGCCATCAAAGCGGAACTGCAACGAGAAGAATCCCAATTCCTGAAAACCTTGGAACGAGGTGAGAAGTTGTTGGCAGATATTATAAACAATTTGCCAGGGGCTATGGCTCAAGGGCTGTCAAACCTGTCAGAGGCTTTAAACAAAGCCCCTTCCATATCAAAAAACGTCCAAGAAACTATGGTTCAAGGGCTGTCAAACCTGCCAAAGGCTTTAGACAAAGTTTTAATTTCCGGTCGAGATGCCTTTACACTCTATGACACCTATGGCTTCCCCTTGGAGTTAACCCAGGAAATCGCGGAAGAACAAGGTCTGTCGGTGGATATTGCTGGCTTTGAGGCGCAAATGGAAGAAGCGCGAAGAATCGCCCGCGAAGCCCACGAAACGATTGACCTCACGGTACAGGGTAGCTTGGATAAGCTGGCTGAACATATCCAAGTCACCGAATTCTTAGGCTACAAGCAACCCCAATCAACAGCAAAGGTAGAGGCACTGTTAGTCGATGGTAAGTCGGTGGAATCTGCTGAAGCGGGTAACAAGGTGCAGGTAATTCTGGATCAGACGCCTTTCTATGCAGAATCCGGGGGACAAATTGGCGATCGCGGTTACTTGTCGGGCGATACTGTCCTGGTAAGGGTTGAAGATGTTAAGAAAGAATCCGATTTCTTTGTCCACTTCGGTCACATCGAACGCGGCACCTTGGAAGTAGGCGCAACCTTAACCGCTCAAATTGACCGTTCTTGTCGCCGTCGCGCCCAAGCTAACCACACGGCAACGCACTTGCTGCAAGCGGCGCTGAAACAGATTGTTGACCCTTCCATCTCTCAGGCGGGTTCTTTGGTAGACTTTGACCGCTTGCGCTTTGACTTTAACAGCCCTCGCGCTCTAACCGCGCAAGAGGTACAGCAAATTGAGGAACAAGTCAATACATGGATTGCGGAAGCTCATGCGGCGGAAGTAGAAGTGCTGCCCATTGAGGAGGCGAAGCGTCGAGGTGCGATCGCCATGTTTGGTGAGAAGTACGGGGATGAGGTGCGAGTGATTGATTTCCCTGGCGTCTCGATGGAACTGTGTGGCGGTACCCATGTGAGCAATACGGCGGAGATTGGGGTATTTAAGATTGTCTCGGAAACCGGTATTTCCTCCGGGATACGCAGGATTGAAGCGGTTGCAGGGCCGGCTGTGTTGGATTACCTTAACGTGCGGGATAAAGTAGTGCGAGAATTGAGCGATCGCTTTAAAGTTAAACCGGAAGAGTTGCCAGATCGGATCACGGGTTTACAGAACGAACTCAAGGCAACCCAAAAACAACTCGATGCCTTCAAACAAGAACTCGCTTTAGCCAAATCTGACCAATTGCTAGCCAAAGCAGAGTCAGTGGGTGAGTTCAAAATTCTCGTTGCTCAACTCGAAGATGTGGACGCCGATGGCTTGAAAACTGCTGCTGAGCGTTTGCAGCAAAAACTGGGAGAAAGTGCTGTCGTGTTGGGTTCAGTGCCCGAAGCTGACAAAGTCAGTCTGGTGGCAGCGTTTAGCAAAGGCGTTAACACCAAGGGGTTGCAAGCGGGTAAGTTCATTGGGGGCATTGCCAAACTCTGCGGCGGTGGCGGTGGTGGACGCCCCAACTTCGCGCAAGCGGGTGGACGCGACGCCAGTAAGTTGGCAGAAGCCTTGGAAAGTGCACAGCAGCAGTTGCAGTCTGAATTGAGCAAGTAGACAGGTATTGTAGGGGCGGGTTTACAGTGGAGAACCTCTCTCCAAACTCCAGACTTCGTCTCGCTTCGCTATCACTAAAGCTCCGGTCTCCTACAAGGAGAGAGGCTTTGATACCAACTCCCCTTTTATAACCCCCCTTTCGATATAAGTGATTTTTCTCCCCCAGCTCCTCCTGCTTTCTATAAAAAGGAGATAGCTAACTCGGAATTTGGTATGAATTCTCCCCCTTCCCTGGTAGGGAAGCCGGAGCGACCGGAGCTCTTATGTGAGGATGAGGAGCTGGGGGGTTAGGTTTGGAGTGAGCTTTTCCACATTGGATGAGAAGTCAGAGCCATAGAGCTTTGCCTAAGTCCTAAACTCTCTTGCCTCAAATTACTGCACCGGCCTCCTCTGACGCTGGGTAGGCATACCCTGTGATCGACCATTACCCTGTGGGGCACGAGGAGCGCTTGGGCGCTGCGCTGGCTCAGGGACGATCGCAGGCTCACCCATCTCTTCACCCTCAATCAAGTCCCAGAAGCGATCATCCTCTACCAGTCCATCAAAATCTGAGTTTGCTCTTGCTTCGGCGCGATAACTTGGATCTAGACGGATTGCCTTATCCAGGTGGTCAATCGCTAACTTCGCCTTACCCTGTAGGGCATAACAGGCTGACTTATTATAAAGAGCTTTGGCAAAATCAGGTTGAAGTTTCAAAGCCCGCTCAAAGTTATCGAGCGCCTCCTGATCGCGCCCTAGCTTCACTAACATCTCACCTCTGTTGTTCCACGCTTTATGAGAGTCCGGTTTGAACTCAATCACTTTGTCAAAGGACGCCGCTGCCTCTTCATATCGTTCTAAGGTGCCTAACGCCAAACCTCGATTTGACCAGGCTACAGCGTCATCGGGCTGAACTTGAACCGCTCGATCAAAGGACTCGAAGGCTTCCTCCTGCTTTTGTAACGTCCCTAGCGCTACCCCGCGATTAACCCAGGCTTCATGATAATCGGACTTAATTTCCAGGGCTTTGTCAAACGAAGCGATCGCATCTTCATGGCGCTTCAATCTCCTCAAGGTAATACCCCGATGCAACCAAGCTTTGTAGTCGTCCGGCTGAATTTCCACCACCTTGCTAAAGGCTGCGATCGCACCTTCATACCGCTGTAACTCTTTCAGGACGAGACCTCGGTGATACCAGCTTCCAGGGTCATTCGGCTGGATTTCCAGTACTTTATCCAATGAGGCGATCGCCTCTTCATACCGCTTTAATTCCCATAAGGCCACGCCCTTCTGGTACCAAACCTCAGGACTATTGGATTTTAGGTCAAGGGCTTGATCATAGCTTGCGATCGCCTCTTCATAGCGCCCTTCAGACATCAGAGTATGTCCGTGAGCAACATAGTCATCCAAGTTCAAAAACAACTGAGGATGATTAGCTTTGAGACGTTCCAATTGCTCGTTCAGCGCTTGGATTCTTTCTTGCACATCAGGAATGATTGCCTCTGCGATTGAGGTGGGTGACAACTCCGCTAATTGCTTCAAGATCTGCTCTTTTTGAGTTTGAGCATCAGAGGCGACATCAGAAAGTTGAGTCGCCAGCGTAGTCTCTAAATTGTCCAGATTCTGAAGGGTTAAATCTTTACGAGTTTGAATTTGAGACTGTAATTGTGAGAGTTGAGTTGTGACTTCAGTCTCTATTTGTTCGATGCTCTGAAGGGTTTGCTGCTTCTTGTCTTGAATCCCTGACTGGGAGTTAGAAACCTGAGCCGCAAAATCAGTCGCCCGATCTTTTAACTTCTGAAGAGTCTGAGCCATTTGCTGTTGAATCTGCGACTGGAATTGGGCGAATTGGGTTGTAACTTCATTTTCTAATTTTTCTAAGCTTTGTAAGGTTTGCGTCTTCTTGTCTTGAACTCCTGACTGGGAGTTAGAAACCTGAGTCGAAAACTCAGCCTCGCGGTTTTTTAGGCTCTGGAGAACCTCAGCCATTTGCTGCTCAATCTGTGACTGGAATTGGGCAAATTGAGTGGTAACCTCAGCTTCTAATTTTTCTAAGTTTTGTAGGGTTTGCTGCTGCTTATCTTGCACTCCTAACTGGGAGTTAGAAGCCTGAGTGGAAAATTCAACCTCTCGATTTTGCAATTTCTGGAGAATCTCAGCCATTTGCTGTTCAATCTGCGATTGAGATTGTGAGAGTTGAGCTGCTATGTCACGTCCTAATTGCTCCAGATTTTGCAGGGTTAAATCTTTATGCTTTTGGGCTTGTTGTTGTGCCTCTGCCTGAATAGTCAGCAACTGAGGCGAAAACTCGGTTTCTAGAGTTCTCAGTTGTTGCAGGATTACATCTCGTTGCTGTTGCGCTTCTGACTGGAGTTGAGACAATTGAGCTGTAAATTCTGTCTCTGATTGTTTCAGATTTTGCAGTACAGCATCTTTCTCCGCTTTAACATTAGACTGTATTTCAGCCAGTTCAGGAGCATATTGAGCGCTTAATTGTTCTAGATTTTGGACAATTAAGTTTCTTTGCTGTAGCACATTTGACTGAAGTACCGAAAGCGCCGCTCCAAACTCGGATTCTGATTTCTCTAGATTTTGTAAAATGGCGTCTTTCTGCCTTTGGACATCCGCCTCAATAGCCGAGAGATCGGGAGCAAAGTTAGCGCTTAATTGTTCTAAATTTTGCAGAGTTAATTCTCTTTGCCGTTGCACATTAGCTTGTAGTTCAGACAGTGCCTTGGCAAACTCAGTTTCTGACTTTTCGATATTTTGTAGAACAGCTTCCTTCTGCTGCTGCACATCGGAATGCAGGGTCGCTAGCTGGGGAGAAAAATCCTCACTTAATTGTTGTATATTCTGAAGAATTACGTCTCGTTGTTGTTGGACATTGGCTTGGAGTTGAGAGAGAGACGTGGCAAATTCAGTTTCTGATTGTTTCAGGTTCTGCAAGGTGATATTTTTCTGCCCTTGGACTTCCGTTTTTATTGCCGAAAGTTCAGGAGCAAAATCTAAGCTAAGTTGCTCTAAATTATGGAGAATTAAACCTTTTTTTTGTTGAGCCTCTAAGTCGAGTCTAGAGAGTCCGGCAGCAAACTCTTGTTCTAATGTTGCTAACGCTTGTTTTGCCTCTTGAATTTGCGTCTCTAATTCAGTTAATGCCTGTTTTTTAGATTGAGACAGATCAGAGAGTTGGTGGAATATGTTATCTCGTTTGACACCTATCTCCTGCTGAAAATGGTCTGCCTCATTCTTGAGTTCAGCTTCCATTTTTTCAGTTTCTCGGAGGATGTTTTGAACGTTTTGATTGGCACGAGTAATCTTACCCTCCAACTCTCCCATTTCCTTGAGGTGGGTTCTTACGAGTTCGGCAACCTCTCGAATCACAGCTCGCCGCAATAGGAAAAAGGCCGCAATCGCAGCGCCTAGAAACAGCGCCAACGTCACCAGCATCAGATTCAACAGCATTGTGGTTTGACTGAAGGTGCGATTGGCTTCAGCCATAACCTGCGCTTGACTATCGAATCGCCCTTGCGATCGCTCCAACTCTTGCCGCTCCTGAGTGGAAATTCCTGAGGTAGGAGGTGGCGCTGATTGGGCAATGGCAAGACCAACAGACAACAGGAAGCTGGAAAGGATGACACTGACTCGTGCTAACAATACGAAGATATTCCAATTCTTGTACTTCATGACAACTCCCTTTGCCTGTCGGTCAGGTTTGGCGATTATGTGTAGCGCACCAGCCTACGGACTCTGATGGGCGCGGTAGCAACGCTTGTACACGCGCAGGCTGTGCAAATGGCTGAGCGCTGAATCAACGTCACTGTAAAATCCAGTGGCTTTAGTACCAGGATATATTTTGATTTTCGATCAGGCAGCTTTTCTCTCTGGAGTATAGACTAAGACGCTCTAACTCAGACATGCTTTGAGAGTGCAAAGACCCGTTCTAGACAGTTGCCGTCAAAGGTCGTAATGGGTCTGTCCTCCATCCTCTGATCCCCTCATGTCTCCCTGTAACCAATCTACTGCAACTCAGCCTTAGGTCGCCTTGTGGAGTACAAACCCATTGATGATGGGTTCAACAGCCGTCTTGTGGAACCATTTTGAGTAGAAGATACTTCGGAAACGCCAAGCTCCCCGACTTCTTGAAAACCTCCGGGATCTGAGACGTCAAAAAAAAGTGACTCAATATTGAAGATTGAAGCGATCAAGTCACTGCACAATACTTATCCGTTCATACGCCTAAAGCCACCTTTAAAGGGCGGCTTTTTCAAAAAACATTCAGTATTAATAACGTTATCAAGAATGCGATTCTCTCGTTATTTCATAGCTTTCAAACTATGTTTTTTAGAGAATCAATCTAGCAGCTACTGCTTAAAGAATAATCTATCTGAGGGTACAATGCTGGATGGATGGGGGAAGTTCACACAGAAAATAAAAATCTGAGGAGAAATATTAAAATTCTTTAAAGATACCCCTATTAAGAACCCTTAGACAAATAGGATGTGTCATGCCGACCTATCGATCCAAAACCTCCACTCAGGGACGCAATATGGCTGGTGCCCGTGCACTCTGGCGTGCCACTGGAATGCATACTGAAGATTTCGAGAAGCCAATCATTGCAGTCGCCAACTCCTTTACCCAATTCGTACCCGGTCACGTTCACCTAAAGGATTTAGGTCAATTAGTCTGCCGTGAGATTGAAGCGGCTGGTGGTGTCGCCAAGGAATTCAACACCATCGCCGTAGACGATGGCATTGCCATGGGTCATGATGGGATGCTCTACAGTCTGCCCTCGCGCGAGATCATCGCTGATTCGGTTGAGTACATGGTCAACGCCCATTGTGCCGACGCTCTAGTCTGCATTTCCAACTGTGACAAGATTACCCCCGGTATGTTGATGGCAGCCCTGCGTCTCAACATACCGGCTGTAT
Source organism: Microcoleus sp. AS-A8 (assembly GCA_039962225.1). Classification (NCBI taxonomy): domain Bacteria; kingdom Bacillati; phylum Cyanobacteriota; class Cyanophyceae; order Oscillatoriales; family Microcoleaceae; genus Microcoleus; species Microcoleus sp. AS-A8. The sequence goes on along the minus strand of JAMPKV010000024.1, from coordinate 65,503 downwards.
TTGTCTCCGGCGGTCCGATGGAAGCTGGCAAAACCAAGCTCGCGGATCACAAACTGGACTTGGTGGATGCTATGGTGGCTGCCGTAAACAACAGTCTCAGCGACGAGGTTGTCGAAGAGTATGAGCGTTCCGCCTGCCCGACCTGTGGTTCTTGCTCCGGCATGTTCACCGCCAACTCTATGAACTGTCTTACCGAGGCGATCGGGCTTTCCTTACCGGGCAACGGCACCGTGCTGGCGACCCATTTCGACCGTAAGGATCTGTTCCTCAACGCCGCACACACCATTGTTAGCATTACCCGCCGCTACTACGAGCAGGACGATGAATCGGTACTGCCACGCTCTGTAGCCAGTTTCAAAGCGTTTGAAAATGCCATGATGCTGGACATCGCCATGGGCGGCTCCACCAACACTATTCTGCACTTGCTTGCTGCTGCCCATGAAGCCGATGTCGATTTTACGATGACCGACATCGATCGCCTCTCGCGCCAGGTTCCCCAACTCTGCAAGGTGGCACCTAACACACCTCTGTATCATATCGAGGATGTCCACCGTGCCGGTGGCATTCCCAGTATTCTCGGTGAACTGGATCGGGCTGGTTTGCTCCATACGGATGTACCGACGGTTCACACTAAGACCTTGAAAGAGGCGCTCGATCGCTGGGATGTCATGCGGACTGAGGATGAAGCCGTTCACACCTTCTTCAAAGCTGGCCCTGCGGGGATTCCCACTCAGCAAGCGTTCAGTCAATCGACCCGATGGCCTTCCCTCGACCTGGATCGGGAAAACGGCTGTATCCGCAGTGTTGAGAACGCCTACAGCACTCAGGGCGGACTGGCTGTGCTCTACGGCAACCTGGCTGAACGCGGTTGTATTGTCAAAACGGCAGGCGTAGACGAAAGCATTCTTGTGTTTGAAGGTAAGGCACGCATTTATGAAAGTCAGGATGCTGCTGTCAAAGGAATTCTGGGCGATGAAGTAGAACCGGGCGACGTGGTGATCATTCGCTATGAAGGCCCGCGTGGTGGCCCTGGTATGCAGGAAATGCTCTATCCGACCAGTTACCTTAAATCCAAGGGTCTGGGCAAGGTTTGTGCGTTATTGACCGACGGTCGTTTCTCTGGCGGTACTTCGGGACTTTCGATTGGTCATGCCTCTCCAGAGGCGGCGGCGGGCGGCAACATTGCTCTGGTCAAGGACGGCGATCTAATCTTGATCGATATCCCCAATCGCACCATCAATGTGGATCTATCGCCGGAGGAATTAGCCAACCGTCGTGCTGACATGGAAGCGTTGGGCAAAGATGCATGGAAGCCTGTGCACAAGAGGCAGCGTCGGGTAACAGCGGCGCTCAAGGCTTATGCACTGCTGGCGACTAGCGCAGATCAAGGCGCGGTACGAAACCTGGAAATGTTGGAGTAGAGAAATACGCATAAGGTCACCATATTCGCGATTTAATGTGGCGAATTTACTCCCAAGCTCTCCATCTGTTTTTCCCTGATTCTGTCCCGCCTTAAGTTGGTAGCCAAACAGCCCAGGGGTATTACTCCTTGCGCTTCCCTCGTCGCGTATTTTTGGGGACGCCTTCCGCTATCGCCAGAAAGCAAGCTATCAACAGAAGAATGAGGAGTACATCGGGGATTGAGGATGTCATTGTTGAGGAAATAGATCACCTTGTGGACAGCCGTCATCAGGCCATAGCTTGTTCCCGATGGAGCTAGTCGAATAAATATAGAGTTAGAGCAGGGACAGCAAACAGGTTCTATCTCTCTGGGTTGTTCTTCGGCCTGATGGCTCCCTGAAGTCAATAATAGATGATTGGATTGGATACAGCCTATTCCTCATTGCTTGCCGGTGAAGGCCAAAGCAGGCGTAAAGCCATCAGGGCAAAACCAACGGCGGCGATCGCTTTGAGGATACGCGGTGGAAATAGCTGAGCAACCCCTTCTCCCGCCAGCACTCCGATCAAGCTAGCCAATAGCAGTGCCGCAACGGAGCCAAAAAATACCGCACGGGGTGATTTGAGACTACCCCCTAGTGCGATCGCTGCTAGTTGACTCTTATCTCCAATCTCTGCCAAAAATACCGTAATGAAACTCAGTCCCAGAAGTTGCCAGTCCATATGAAAATTTAAAGGTTTGAAGGTTGAATGTGAAGGTGCCAACGTTCAACTGACTCCCTAAAAATGCACAACATCCCACAGCAGCATCGCGGAAATGAAGAGTAACAGCGCTCCTGCTGAGGTTTCTAGCGTTCTCGGAGAAAGCCGCGTTGCCAGAAAACGCCCGATGAGTACGCCTAACAAGCTGGTGGCAATTAATGCGATCGCCGCACCCAGGAACACAACCCAAGGCGCTTCAGATTGAGCGCTCATCAGTAAGGTGGCTAACTGGGTTTTGTCTCCCATCTCTGCCAAAAAAATCGTGAAGAACGTTGAGCCAAAGATGCTCCATTTTCCCACCTGAGCGGCTTTGGCTGGCTGAGGCGACTCTTGAGGCGTTACCCCAGAATCAACGGTTGACTCAATCACCGTGGCAACCTCACAAGTGCAATCATCCGAAGACCCCGCCCCTGTGGCGCGATGGCTCTTGTTTGAGGTGGGTTTGTTCAACGGTTGAGGTTCTGATAGGACGAGATCGATGACAGGCAGAGATGAGGGTTTCACAGGCTGTGCAAATTAACGTCTGTTAATTTTCATTTTCTTTTCATTATCTTCTCAAAAGTTTACGGAAAATAGCAAGTCTGCACCTCTGTTGGTCAGGCTTGGTAACGGTCAAAACCTATAGCCTGAGTCAAATTCCGACTTCTCGGTCAAATCGCAGCATTTCCAAACTGCGATCGCCATAAACGCCTTCAATCTGCTGGCGGCAGCAGTCAATGGCAAAGTCGTTTAACTCTTCTACTTCTATCCCGTACATTTCCTCAAATGCACTCGCCTCCACCCGACAGAAGCGAGGTCGATTGGAGTATACGCGGCATTCACGGGTGGCATGGTCAAAATTGACACACCATCCCCCTTCACCCACCAGACTCAGATACAGCTCTAGCTCCTCTGAAGAAAGATAAGTCTCTAAGTCAGGACGTTCGGCGGGGTCAAGATGACAGCACGCACCACATTGCTTTACACAACACCAAGTTGCCATGACGGTAAAAAAAGGCTACAGTTCCATGCTCATCCAGCTTAACGAGTTTTGGCTGCGGGCAGATGCCGTATCGTTTTTTATTGCGTTTTACAACTTTTTGTTAAATTAATTAAAAATATCAGAGATTTACCGAGTAAAATCTAAGCGAGAATTTTTAATTGTGCGATTGAATTGCTTGGGTCAATTCGGGAGGAAAAATGGATTTAAGCTTTTTGGGTAATGTTAATTGGGAAGTCGTTGCTCAGCTGAGTATGCTAGCAGCAGTGGTGCTAGCTGGCCCCATCGTTATTTTTGCTCTGGCTGCTCTTAAGGGCGATCTGTAAGAGAACAATAGAAGACGATTGCAGGTTGAAGGTTAGGAGAGTTTTCATGAACTCCCCTGTGAAGTCTATGACTCATAGCTTTCAACCTTCTAACCTTTTAAATTTTTAGGTAACTTCTAAAGCACGAGTTGCTGCTTTAATCAACTGATAATAATGAGGTTGTGTAACATCAACCTCTTTTGCATCTTCTCTGGTCAGTCCTAAAAGCCCGATGCGTTTTCCTTTCTGAATGGCTAGGACTTTTCCTTCAGAATTTCTAATTCTTAACTCGTTTAAAGCATCCGATAGGCTACAAGTGTAGCGACGTTCGTTGTGATAAAATTCCGCTTTTTTAGTCAGAGAGGGAGGAGCAGAAGATAAGCGAATGCCGACTAACTCCAACTCAATCGCGGTGTTGCCGTTCCAAGTATTTTCTCGAAGTTTGTAAGCGATATCGACTCGTGAGGGTAGGGGGAAGTACTCGCCCCACCGCCATGCAAGTGCTGTCATCTTAATGGGTTGGTTGTCCTGACTGAACGTTAGTTTCAGGTGTCCCTTTCCGATAATTTTTTGCTCAACAACCTGAACATTAGGCGTCCAAAAAATGGGGTCAGGATTGCCAATTCCGCAGGGATGAAATGCATCAAGTTGTTGATAGAGTTGGGATGTCAGGTGAGTAAAGTCAGCTTGGGCGTCAATACTAACAAGTGGTTTGAGGTGTTCAGGTTGCAAACACCCATGAGCAAACTGGCTGAGAGATTTACGAAACGCTTCTAAATGTTCGGCAGGTAAGGAGAAGCCACCAGCCGCTTTATGTCCGCCAAACTTGCCTAAGTAATCTTTGCAGAATTCTAAGGCTTCAAAGACATGAAATTCGGGAATCCCGCGTGCTGAACCACGAATATGTTCCTTGTCTTCGTCTTCGTAGGTACCGATGAACACGGGGACACCGTAGCGTTCCACTAAACGGGAGGCAACGATACCAATAACGCCGTGATGCCAATCGGGTTGAACGATGACTAATACACGTTCTTGTTGTAGATCAAGCTGACTCTGCTCGATGAAAGCGATCGCCTCTTGCTCAATTTGTTCACAGAGTTGTTGACGTTTTTGGTTAATTTGTTCGCACTGCATTGCCCGTTCCAAAGCGACCCCAGCATCAGTGGTGGTTAGCAGTTCAATTACAATTTGAGGGTCAGCTAAGCGACCGATCGCATTAATTCTAGGGCCTAGCTTAAAGCCAATATCTTCGGGTTTGAGTGCTTTTTGGTCTTCACTCACTCCAGACATTTGAATGAGTGACTGAATCCCGGTTAATTCTGACTGAGGCAAAAGGCGTAATCCTCGCCGTATCCAGCGGCGATTAATTCCGGTTAAGGGGGCTAAATCGGCAATGGTTCCCAGCGTAAATAGTTCTAATAGTTGCTTGGTTAAGCCTTGAATTTGACCCAATTCTTGGGCGAGAGTAACGGCTAAAATATAAGCGACTCCGACACCCGCCAGTCCCCGATAAGGGGAGGATTCATCTAGCTGTTTCGGGTTGAGAATGGCATCGGCTTCCGGGAGTTCGGGGGGCAAGTCGTGGTGGTCGGTAATAATAATGGTTATGCCCTGTTCTACAGCTCTGGCGATCGCGGCATGGGCAGAAATCCCATTATCAACGGTTAAAATTAGCCTAAAGCCTGCCTCCGCTAATTCATCGACAATTCGCGTGTTAATGCCATAACCATCTTTCATACGGCTGGGGATGGCATAGTCTACATCGGCACCGAACCAGCGCAAAGCCCGAAGTAACAAGGCGGTGCTAGTCATGCCATCCGCATCATAGTCCCCACAGATGGCAATTTTCTCTTGATTAGCGATCGCTTCTTGCAGCATCTCTACACTAATCGCTAAGTCAGGAAATTCATCCATCGGTGCAGGCATCGCCTGAGTTTCTGGATTGAGAAACACCTGTGCCTCTTGGGGTGTCTGGAATCCCCGGTTAATCAGAACCTGACTCAACAGGGGTGAAAGTCCTGTGGCTTCGGCAAGTTTGGCGGCTTGTTCTGCCTGTAGCGGTGCGATTTGCCAGCGCTGATGGGGCAATTTGTGACGGCGTCCGGATGGTTCGGGGTTGGTTCTGCTCAGCACGCTTACTTGAGGGAATTGATTTTGGACTACGGATAGATAGTCTACTCTACAAGGCGACTGGAATTCTCAGCTACATGAAGCTTAGCGCTCTTTGTCAAATGGTGAACATTCATGCAACACTCTCTCCCCATCATTGCGAACCTTTCCATTGAGTCCCCAAGCTTTGACAAGGCGATATACTGTATGACGAAATCATAGTCCTCGCACAGTTCCCTGCACTCTGATTTCTTGATGCATCATTTGAGAAATGCTTTCAAAAATTGAGCGATCGCGCAACCTTCAATGTTAACCAATGTTAACGGAACCTACTGTCAGCTTTAGACAAGCAACATCCCAAGACGACTCACTGATTGCCGAACATTTTTATCAGCTATGGCGAGATAACGACGTTCCTACCGACTGTATCCAATCTAACTGGTGTGAGATTACTCTTGAGTTTATTGATGGTGCTCGTCGAGAGCAACACTATCAAGCATTTGTTGCTGAGGTTGACGGTGTTGTCATTGGTTCTGCTGGATGTCAGCTTTTTGCTGGACTCTACCCACAAGCACTGGCAGAACATCACCGTAAATACGGCTACATTTGGGGAGTCTATGTTGAGCCGCCTTATCGAGGGAAGGGAATTGCTAAGCAGCTTACCCGAATGGCGATCGCTTACCTCAACGCACTTGGCTGTACCAAAGCTATTTTACACGCTTCACCCTCCGGTAAACCCGTTTACTCCAACCTAGGTTTTGTCAGCAGTAATGAGATGCAGTTAGACCTCACCAAATTTACTACCTTCTCCGATCCCTTCTTTGACACTCACTAAGTTTGAGACTCAGAATATTTTGTCCTCATTGCATCAAATACTAAATCCTTCAAACAACAAGCAGCACCCAAGTCCGATTTCCTGATTGACTTCCTCTCTTGAGTAATCTTAGATAGAGCTGCTTTAAACTACATCATTTAGAAGCATTTCTCCCTATTCTCTATTTGAGGATGTATCAGTTGTCTTGTTGTGTGCTGCTGTTGTTATAGAATCTAATGAGACAGATATTAGATGAATTAGGTATTGGCTATCCTCCTTGACGAAATTGTACTCAACTAAACGGAAATATCTGTCTGAGAACTTTATAACTGACTTCCTCCCTTTAGTAATCTTACCCAGAGTTGCTTTAAACTACATCGTTTAGAAGCCTTACTCCCTATCCACTATTTGAGGATATATTCAGTTATATTGCTGTGGCTACTAGTGTTATAGAATCTGATGAGACAGATATTAGATGAATTAGGTATTGGCTATCCTCCTTTGCGAAGTTGTCATCAACCAAGCTGGAATATCTGCCAGAGAAGCTTGATTTGCTTCTAACTTCAATGTAGTACTTTTTCGGAAGAATACAAGACATGACTCCTGTATTTTATTTTTTTTTAAAGAGCGCAATAAAAGTCAACTTATATTTACTTAAACGTGAGTAATTACTAACCTAATATGTATACACATAGAAACATTGCCTGATGGAGTAGGCGTCCTGCCCGCTTTGACAGGTGGCAGACAAGACGCGCCTCTCAGCTTTTCATGAACCGGTCAGAGCCACTGAACTACACCCACCGTGCAACCACAACTCGAATCGTGCCATCTTCCAAGGTTTCTTCCTCCTCAATACTGAAACCTTGAGTCGGTGCCGTCGCCATTAAAGCATGATAGCCATAGCGTTGTGTCAAACGATTAAGCCATTCCTGGGAATACTTGTAACAGTCATACTCAGAAATAATCGCTTCAAACTGTCCATCTTCCTGTCGCTTGAAACCGATATCATTACTAGCGTGACCAATGTACTCCCGACGGATAATCACTTCAGCCATTTGGGGTTGTATATCCCCCTGATAGCCATAAAGGTGCTGAGCTGTTTCATGGACTTCAACATTGTTGAATCCTACATCGGCTAAGGCTTGAACAAATGCATCTGGATGCTTAATTTGTGTCCGAATGCAAGTGAAGTGTGACATAAGAAAAAGAGAATAGAAAATTGATCCATTTAATCGACTTCCAAAGAACCAATTCCGCGTTGTTGAGTGTAATGTTTCAATTCATCAACCAACTGCGTATCATTAGAAGCCGTTCTTGCGCCAGCTTCTGCGGCCCAGTGTTTTAAGTCTTCAATTTGGTCACGAGCGATCGCAGCTAAGGGTACAGTTTCCTCAATTGACCGCAAAATATCTTCAGTCGTAAAGTCCCTGCGCTGTCCATTGATGAGAGTCCCAAACGCTCGGTGCATGGCATCGATGATCACCTGTTCAATCTCAGCCCCGCTAAAATTCTCACTTTGCTTCGCCAACATCTCCAAGTCAAACTCCCGCAACCGAGAAGGACGTAAGGGTTGTAAATGCACCTTAAATATCTCTTGTCGCTCTCGAACATTGGGCAAATTCAAAAAGAAAATTTCATCAAATCGCCCCTTACGCAATAATTCAGCCGGTAAAATCCGCACATTATTCGCCGTGGCGACAATAAACACAGGTGTTGTTTTTTCTTGCATCCAGGTAATTAAACTGCCAAATACGCGGCGAGAGGTACCCGAATCCCCATCCGCACCAACAGTGATATTCCCAAACGCCTTATCAATTTCATCAATCCATAGGACGCAGGGTGCTATAGCTTCCGTCAATTGAATCATTTGCCGGACGCGACTCTCACTCTCCCCCACAATCCCGCCAAACAAGCGTCCCGTATCCAAGCGCAACAACGGCAAACGCCATTCATGGGCGATGGTTTTCGCGGATAGAGACTTCCCCGTCCCTTGAATTCCCACCAGCAACATTCCCTTGGGATTGGGGATGCCATAGCGTCGTGCCTCTTCTGTAAAGGCATCCTGCCGCATCCGCACCCATTGCTTAAGGTTGTCTAATCCCCCCACATTCTTCAGCGATTCAGAGGCAGTAAAGAATTCTAGAATCCCGGTTTGGCGAATCGCTTGCTTCTTCTCCTCCAATACGGCATCAATATCCGTCTCATTCACCTGTTGTTTCGCGGCTAAGGCTTTCGCTAACACCCGTCCAATGCGGGTACGACTTAATCCTTGACAGGCTTTAATTAGCTGTTCCCGTGCTAACCCACTCACCTTAATTTCCTCTGGCACCACCAGTTGGGTAATGAGGTAATCAATTTCTGTGGTGTTTGGTAGAGGAAAATCGATCACCGTGACTTCTTCACTTAACTCCGAAGGCACTTCTAACGTGTGGCTGGTGAGGATGATAGTTTGGCGAGAGCGTTTGAGTTCCCTGGCAAGATTTTTCAACTCCCGGATAACGGGTGCATTGCGATCGCTCTGGGGATTCTTTAAGATAAAGTGCAAATCCTTGAGCACAAAAATAGTCGCTTCTTGGGTCGATGTCTTGGCAATCCGTGCCAATGCCGCCATAACCGACCCTTTATCCGAACTATTATCATCCCAACCTCGCACAATATCCCACATCAATACCTTACGCGACGGTTGAGATTGAGCGGCTGCCAACAGCAGAACATCTTTTACGGGTTCCTCTTCAACCGCAACAATATAGAGCAAGGGGTAGTGTGATCTCATCATCAAATCCAGTTGCTCGATTAAGGCTTGATGGGGGCTGGCTGGAGTGTTCGACATGCTGTTGAAGTCGTTAGTAGGGATGGAATCCTTGGGAAAGGTTTCCCCTTGATTTTAATCAATTATAGTTATTGAAAGTTTCGTGACTTGGTTTTGCGGTATACCCAATTTTCAGGAATAAAGCATTAAGATCTGAGTACTGTCCCCTCTGTTTGTTACAACAAAACTGGACATAAATTCACCTAAAAATTCGTAGAGGGTAGAGCTATGATAATTTTTGGACAATTGAGTGAACCGATGACTACCTGGGTGGGGCTATTTGTCAGCAACCTTGATGGGAAAACGATACGGGAGCTTGAGGTTGAGGCGGATGATGAGGAAACGGCTATCGTGATGCTCGATTTTTATGAGTATGACGAGACATGGCAGCAATACTCGTTTGTCGGGATTCATCAGAAAAGGTGGAATTGGCTCACGGCTCTATTTTCCGCCTGTAAAAAGCTGCTATTTATAAATATTTCCTTTAAAAAAAATCTAGGGGAAAAATTTTAAGCTGGCTGATGTTTCGATGCTAGACTCACGCACAACTAGACATGGTTACACTCTGCCTGAGCGAGAATTGCTCCTTTAAGAATCCAACCATTGTGTGACTTCATCTGGGAGCGGAATTTTTTTTCGGGTACTTGGAGCGATGCAAACATGGCGCGTCATAGCCTTTGCCAAGGGTTGCTCTGACGACGCTGCCACAATTTGATAGGCAATTTCAAACTTATCCTCACTCAGCGGTTGGGGTGTCAACAGGATGATAATCGAGTCGCCGCAAAACATCGGACGCGAGAAATCTACGCTGGCATGAATGATCGGAATTGCCACCGTCTCATTGTTAAAAAAAGATTGGAGATTAATACCCGATGCGGCTAATGAGGCTTCGTAGCCTTCATGGCAAATCGATAGCACCTTGGCGAAGTAAACGACGCCAGCCGCATCCGTATCTGAGAAACGAATTGTACGATGATAAGTAAAGGACAAGGCCAAAACCCCTCAAAATCTGTTTTTCATACTTCTTGAGCCAAAACTCGCCCCGTCAGATTGGCAACAGTCTGCACTAACTCAGTTGTATCGACGGGTTTAGGCATGTGCATTTGAAATCCCGAAGCGATCGCCTGCTGACAATCTTCCTCCCTCACATAAGCCGTCAACGCTACAGCCGGAAGACATCCTCCCTGGGTTGTCTCTCGCTCTCTAACCTGACGGATTAGTGTATAACCGTCTTCCTGGGGCATAGCAATATCACTCACTAATACATCCGGTTGCATCTGATCCAGAACTTGCAGTGCCTCCTGAACAGAGCCAGCAGCAATCACTTTAGCTCCCGACCCCTCCATTACCGTCGTGAGTAGTTCGCGCACGTCCGGCTCATCATCGACGAGCAAGATCTGCAATCCAGTGAGCGTGTTCGAGGTTTCAACGTCAATTTCCGAGCCAGTAGCGTCGTCTTCTGCCATGACGATTCGTTGTTTGAAACTGCTCAGTTTTGATGGAGAACTGTTAGAAAGCAAAAGTTCTACCGTAAACGTCGCCCCCTTCCCCTCTCCTTCGCTAGCTACATAAATCTTTCCATGATGCAGTTCTACCAAATGGCGCACAATGGCTAATCCCAGCCCTAAACCCCCATAAGAGCGGGTTGTCGTGCTATCGGCTTGGCGAAAACGATCAAAAACAAAGGGGATGAATTCTCGTTGGATACCAATCCCCGTGTCCTGCACCTGAATGTGTACACGAGAACCCACCCGTAAAGAGCGCACCTCAATTTTTCCCTCGTCCGGGGTAAACTTAATCGCATTCGTGAGCAGATTCCAGACAATTTGCTGCAAGCGTTCTGGGTCGCCAATCACTCGTTCTAGGGAGGGATCGAGGACGGATTCCAATTGGAGAAATTTGGCCTCAGCGGCGGGACGCACCGCCTCAATTGCCGCCTCAATCACAGGAATCAGCGTAATCGGGCGCAGATTGAGTTGCAGCTTGCCCCGAATAATCCGGGATACATCCAAAATATCCTCAATCATTTGAGCCTGAGTCTGGGCATTCCGTTCGATTGTTTCCAGGGCACGGGCGATTGTGGCTTCGTCAAAGGAACGGGTACGGAGCAGTCGCGCCCAACCGAGTACCGAGTTCAGGGGTGTGCGAAGTTCGTGAGACAGAGTGGCTAAGAACTCATCCTTCATCCGATTCGCGGCTTCTGCCTCAATGCGTGCGGCTTGTTCGCGGATTACCTGAGCGCGTGCTTCTTCGGCTAACTTGCGATTGGTGATGTCTTCCAGGGTGCCGACATGACCCAGCAATTCGCCTTGAGCCGAGAGCATGGGGGAGGTTCGCACATGCACCTGGCGCAGAGTTCCGTCTGGGGTTTGGACGCGAAACTCGCTGGAGTATTCACGGTTCGCCAGTGTCCAATTCAACCAATCGATCTTGACTTGAGCGCGGTCTTCCGGATGCACCGACTGCAACCACGCCTCTCCTAAACTTTCCTGAAGCGACAGACCACAAATGGATTGGAAGCGTGGGTTGGTGTAGGTACAACGACCTTCGACGTCCGTGAGGAAAATGCCCACAGGGGAGGAAGCACTCAAGGAGCGAAATCGCTCTTCACTTTCCCGGAGGTCAGCGTTGACGATGGTCAGTTCGGTGGCTTGGCGCTTGACCTCTTCTGTCTTTTTGAACAGGTCAACAAAGACCGCCACCTTGGAGGCTAAGATATCCGGCTCAATGGGTTTGAACAGGTAGTCCACCGCGCCCAAGGAATACCCTTTGAACATCTGTTTATCGCTAGTGCTATAAGCGGTGAGGAAAATAATTGGTGTGTGCCGAGAGCGCGGTCGCTTTCGGATTAACGTCGCGGTTTCAAATCCATCCATCCCCGGCATCTGCACATCCAGCAGAATCACGGCAAAATCCTGATTCAGAAGACATCTTAAGGCTTCTTCACCCGAATAGGCTCTGACCAAATGCTGGTTCGGACCGCTTAATATGGCCTCCAAGGCCATCAAATTTTCTGGGTGGTCATCCACAATCAGGACGTTAACTTTTGCTTGAGATGGCATATTTCTACCTCAGCGCCAAGTGGCAAAGGTTGACGAGAAAAGGAGCAATATCACGGAGTGGCAAAATCCAATACGCTGTCACAACGGTGTTGGAGATGCGCTGCTGCTGCAAAGCGGCGAGCGCGGCTGTGGGCATGGTTGGGCTTTGAGCCGTTGTCGGGTCCTCAATGAGCGCCAAACCGCCTTGAGCTTGGATGCTGAGCAGCCCCTGACTTCCATCATGACTCGCTCCAGTCAAAATCACTCCAATCACGCCCTGTGCGTAAGCATCAGCGGCGGATTCAAATAATACATCAATGGAGGGTCGTGCATGGCACACGGCTGCTTCGGTCGAGAGGGCAAAGTGACCCTCTTCGACGAGCAAGTGATAGTCAGGGGGGGCTAAGTAGACTCGTCCTGGTATAATCGCTTCTTTGTCTTCTGCTTCGGTGAGCGGCAGAGGACAATATCCCTGCAAGAAATCGCTTAAGCTATCCTTGGAGTCTTTGTGACGATGTTGGACGATCGCCACGGGTAAGGGAAACCTTTTGGGTAAACTGGGAAGCAAAACCTGGAGAGCATTTAACCCCCCGAGTGAGGTACCCACCACAACAATTTTATAGGGACAATCCCTCATGAATGCGATCGCCTCCCTTGCAACTCGAAGCAACTGGCGACTGGGGATGGACAGTCCGGAAATTTAGTCCCAAGACGTGGGGATTTCCATAAGGCAGAAGGCCAAACAAGCAAGGCAGAAGGCACCCCTTGTTGCGCGATTGTCACCCCTCCCCATGGGGAGCCACCCAATCGAAGATTTGGCAGAGGCTTCATACCGAGATCTCCTGGATAGTCGCCGACAAAGAACGAAGGCATTCCTTCTGTTCTCGTATGAGCTCCGGTCTGCCTTCTGTCCTCGTATGAGCTCCGGTTTGCCTTGTCGGTGACCCCACAAAACCCCGACACACGCAGACAGGCTGAAGCCAGGATATCCTCAACCCCTTTCTCTACGCCCTCTTCTCTCCCATCCCTACCCAATCCTGCGGTAAAGCTTCTCACGCTTATCTAACGCCTCATACTGTTGTTCGTGGGGGGTGAATTTCAGCGACTCTTGGCGTCCTAACCCTAGGATGCCGAATCGACTAATGCTTTCATACAATAACTTGTGTACTCGCTCTTGGAGCGATTGATTGAAATATATAAGGACGTTCCGACACAATATGACATTAAATTCATTAAAAGATCCATCTATCGCTAGATTATGTTGAGAAAAGATGATATTTTCTTTCAGTGAGGAGCGAATCATCGCGTGTTCATAAGCGGCTGTGTAGTATTGAGAGAAAGATTGCTTCCCCCCAGATTGGAGATAGTTCTGGGTGTACTCTTGCATTGATTTCATGGAATATACGCCGATTTTAGCCTGTTTTAAAACCATCTCATTCATATCGGTTGCATAAATTCGGCAACGATGGTATAATCCTTCTTCTTCTAAAAGAATCGCCATAGAATACACCTCTTCTCCCGTGGAGCATCCAGCGTGCCAGATGCGAAGGAACGGGTAGGTGCGTAAAATCGGTACGACTTGCTGGCGGAAAGCCATGTAAAAACTGGGGTCGCGGAACATGGAGGTTACATTGACCGACAGACCCAGAAGAAATCGCTCCAAACAGCCAACGTCATGCAGCACCTTCTCTTGTAGTCCCGAAACGCTGGTTAATTGCTCTGCCCGGATAGCATTCCAGATGCGGCGCTTGAGGGAGGCGAGAGCATAATTGCGAAAATCGAACCCGTAGTAACGAAAAAGGGCTTCTAAGAATAGCTGAATTTCGATGAGTTCGAGTTCGTCCTTTTTTTGGACAGGATTATAGTAGGGGACAGGCATTTGCTTGTGACAAGACAGGGTAAGCGATGAAACGTAAACGTTGAAGGATGAAGTCGTGTAATGCTCCTGGGCTGCGCCGTACTCCGCTATCATCCTTCTTAACTACATACTTTTTTTCACCCCTGTCCAAAAGTCCCTAGCGATAGAGCCAGACGCGCAACAGGGAGAGTAATTGTTCAGAATCCACGGGTTTGGTGATATAATCCGACGCTCCAGCTTCAATGCACTTTTCGCGATCGCCCTTCATCGCTTTGGCGGTGAGGGCAATTATCGGCAAAGAGGCAAATTGACTGATATTACGGATAGCCCGCATCGTTTCATACCCATCCATTTCGGGCATCATCACATCCATCAGAATGACATCGATATCCGGAGTCTGTTGTAACAGCGCTAAGCCATCCCTGCCGTTTTCGGCATAGGAGATTTGCATGTGATGATGCTCTAACATACTCGTCAAGGCAAAGATGTTACGCATATCGTCATCTACGATCATCACCTTCTTCCCAGCGAGGACAGGGTCGGATTGATAGAGTTGTTCCAACATCTGCTGCTTTGGCTCTGGCAAGTGACGCTGAACCCGGTGCAAGAATAGGGCGGTTTCATCCAACAGGCGCTCTGGCGATCGCACATCTTTGATAATGATGGTTTCTGCGATGCGTTTGAGTTCCGCTTCTTCGGTTCGCGTTAGTTCTTTGCCGGTATAAATGATAATCGGCAACTGGGAAAGACCCGGTTCTTGCTTAATCTGCTCAATCAGTTCAAACCCGGTCATATCCGGCAGCCCCAAATCCAGGACAATGCAATCAAACCGCCCTGACTGTAGAGTCGCTAGCGCATCTGCACCGGTTCCCACAGCCGTTGTACACACATCATGGTTACCAATCAGCTCCACAATACTATTGCGTTGCGTCTCATTGTCTTCCACCACCAACAGGTTTTTGACGGGACGCTCCACAAAAGTCTTAATGCCAGAGATGGCTTCGAGCAACGTATCGGGGTTGATCGGTTTTTGTAAATATGCGATCGCGCCCAATTGCAGACCCCGTTGTCGTCCCTCCTCAACGGTGAGGATATGTACGGGAATATGACGCGTATTCGGGTCATGCTTTAAGCGATCGAGTACCATCCAACCATCCATTCCGGGCAACTGAATATCCAGAGTGATGGCATTCGGCTGATATTCCCGCGCCATCGCTAGACCGATATCACTGCGAGCCGCCACCAGCACCTTAAAGCCCTGTTGCCGTGCCATATCTAACAGGATACGAGCAAATTTGAGGTCATCTTCGATAATCAAGAGTACGCGATCGCCCGGTTGGATATTCTCCCGGTCATCGGCAATGGATGCGACCCCGTCCTGCTGCGGTAGCGATGTTGACAGATAAGAAATGGCTGGCGAAGACGAAGGCAACGCGGGAGAGGACGCTGGGGAAACCGGGGAAACTGGAGCGGGAGGCAGCATAGAGGCCGGAATATTCGCCGTCTGCGGTGGGGAGAGTTCCCCTTCTCCCCTTTGTTGCGGGGAATTCCAGCCGTTTCCTTGTGCTGTCAAGCCGCCTCGCGCCATTGTCCCATCGGTTCCTCCTTGGTAGGAATCAGGAAGGTAAAGAGTAAACGTACTTCCTTGACCGGGGCTACTCACCAGAGTTATTTCTCCGCCCAGCAGTCGAGCGATTTCACGGCTAATGGACAAGCCCAAACCCGTACCCCCGTATTTCCGGCTGGTAGAGCCATCGGCTTGCTGAAACGCTTCAAAAATCACCTTCTGCTTATCCAGGGGAATGCCAATACCTGTATCGCTCACCGAGAAGGCAATCACCGTAGCGGCACGATTCAAGACATCCTGAGTCACACTCCATCCCTGATTGGCGATGGTAGCCCGCAAGTTGATTTGCCCTTGAGCCGTGAACTTAAAGGCATTGGCGAGAAGATTTTTTAAGACTTGTTGCAAGCGCTTCGAGTCGGTATAAATGGCTCGTGGCAGACTGGAGTCGAATTCTAGGGCGAAATCGAGTTTCTTATCCTGTGCAACTTGGCGGAAGGTGCGTTCCATGTGAGTGGCTAGGTCGCTAAAACGCATCTGGTCAATCTCAACGCCCATGGTGCCCGATTCAATTTTGGCCAGATCCAAAATGTCATTAATTAGAGTCAGTAGGTCGGTACCCGCCGAATGAATGGTTCGGGCATATTCCACTTGCTTATCCGACAAATTCTTCTCGGTGTTATCCGAGAGCAATCTTGCCAGAATTAACAGGCTGTTGAGCGGTGTCCGCAACTCGTGGGACATATTCGCGAGGAATTCCGACTTGTACTTAGACGTTAGCGCCAGTTGTTCCGCCTTTTCTTCGATCGCCTGCCGTGCCTGTTCAATTTCATGATTTTTGCGCTCAACTTCTCGGTTTTGCAGGGCTAACAACTCCGAACGCTCTTCGAGTTCTTCGTTGGTTTGTTGTAACTCTTCCTGCTGGCTCTTGAGCAGTTCCTCAGACGCTTTGAGGGATTGGGCTTGTTGTTCGAGGCGCTTGTTGGTTTGGGTGAGTTCTTTTTGCTGGGCTTGCAGTTCTTCGGTGAGGGACTGGGACTGTTTGAGCAACTCCTCTGTACGCATACTTGCGGCAATGGTGTTTAGGACGATCGCAATACTTTCGGTGAGTTGATCGAAGAACGTCAAATGAATCTCATTAAAGCGTCTAAACGAGGCCAGTTCAATTACTGCCGTCACCATTCCCTCAAACAGCACCGGTAAGACAACCGCATTGCGCGGCGCAGATTCTCCCAAGCCAGAGCTGATTTTGATATAGTCATCCGGAAGTTCGGTGAGTAAGATGCGTTCCTTTTCCAAGGCGCATTGCCCCACTAACCCTTCTCCCAATTGGAAGCGGTTCGCCAGATGCTTGCGTTCCCGGTAAGCGTAGCTGCTCAACAGCTTCAGCAGTGGCTGATGGTCCACCCCGTCCATAATGTAGAACACACCGTGCTGGGCACCCACCAAGGGGGTCAGTTCGGACAAGATGAGTTTGGAAACCGTTTCCAAATCACGCTGCCCTTGCAGCATTCGCGTAAACTTAGCGAGGTTGGTTTTCAACCAGTCTTGCTCGGTGTTCTTCTGCGTGGTTTCCCGCAGGTTGGCAATCATCTGGTTGATGTTGTCTTTGAGGACAGCGACTTCACCCTGCGCCTCCACGGCAATTGATCGCGTCAAGTCTCCCTTAGTTACCGCGATCGCCACTTCTGCGATCGCCCGTAACTGGGTGGTAAGAGTTGCCGCCAGTTCGTTCACGTTATCCGTCAAATCTCGCCACGTTCCCGCCGCCCCCGGCACCTTGGCTTGTCCACCCAGTTTCCCTTCAATCCCCACTTCCCGCGCCACGGTGGTGACTTGGTCGGCAAAGGTGGCTAGGGTATCAATCATCTCGTTGATCGTATCGGCTAAGGTTTCAATTTCCCCCTTAGCATCCAGCATCAGTTTCCGCTTCAAGTCCCCATTCGCCACCGCCGTGACGATTTTGGCAATGCCTCGCACTTGCGCGGTGAGGTTACCGGCCATCGAGTTCACACTGTCGGTGAGGTCTTTCCACGTCCCTGCGACACCTGTCACATGGGCTTGACCGCCTAATTTTCCTTCCGTCCCCACCTCTCGCGCCACCCTTGTGACTTCTGAGGCAAAGGAGGAAAGCTGATCCACCATGACGTTGATCGTGTTTTTCAGGTCTAAAATCTCACCTTTCACATCAACCGTGATTTTCTTGGAGAGGTCGCCATTCGCCACCGCTTTCGTGACTTCGGCAATATTCCGCACCTGGGCGGTGAGATTCCCCGCCATTGAGTTGACGTTATCGGTTAAATCCTTCCAGGTTCCGCCCACACCCCGGACGTAAGCTTGGACGCCTAATTTCCCTTCCGTCCCCACCTCTCGCGCCACCCGCGTTACCTCCGAGGCAAAGGAGTTGAGCTGGTCTACCATCGTGTTGATGGTATTTTTCAACTCCAAAATCTCGCCCTTCACATCCACGGTGATTTTTTTGGAGAGGTCGCCATTTGCCACCGCCGTCGTGACTTCGGCAATATTCCGCACCTGGGCGGTAAGACTTCCCGCCATGAAGTTCACCGAATCGGTTAAATCCTTCCAGGTACCGGCCACCCCCTTCACTTCCGCTTGGACGCCTAATTTTCCTTCCGTCCCCACCTCTCGCGCTACCCTTGTGACCTCAGAGGCAAAGGAGTTGAGCTGATCTACCATGACATTCACGGTATTTTTCAACTCCAAAATCTCGCCTTTGACATCGACGGTGATTTTCTTGGAGAGGTCGCCGTTTGCCACCGCCGTCGTCACGGCGGCAATGTTCCGCACTTGGGATGTCAGAGAACCCGCCATGAAATTCACCGAATCGGTTAAATCTTTCCAGGTACCGGCTACCCCCCGGACATCGGCTTGAACGCCCAACTTCCCTTCCGAACCCACCTCTCGCGCCACCCTGGTCACCTCCGAGGCAAAGGAACTGAGCTGGTCTACCATGATATTGATGGTGTTCTTCAGCTCTAAAATCTCACCTTTAACCTGAACCGTGATTTTCTTCGAGAGGTCACCATTGGCGATCGCGGTTGCTACTTCGGCAATGTTTCGCACCTGTCCGGTGAGATTCCCCGCCATCAAGTTCACATTGTCCGTTAAGTCTTTCCAGGTACCGGCAACGCCTCGCACTTCCGCCTGTACACCGAGTTTTCCTTCCGTCCCCACCTCTCGCGCCACTCGGGTTACCTCCGAGGCAAAGGAGGAAAGCTGATCCACCATGATATTGATGGTATTCTTCAGCTCTAAAATTTCCCCTTTCACATCCACCGTGATTTTCTTGGAGAGGTCGCCATTCGCCACCGCTGTCGTGACTTCGGCAATATTCCGCACTTGGGCGGTGAGATTCCCCGCCATTGAGTTCACCGAATCGGTCAAATCCTTCCAGGTACCGGCAACGCCTCGCACTTCCGCTTGGACACCCAGCTTGCCTTCACTCCCCACTTCACGCGCCACCCTTGTGACTTCAGACGCAAAGGAATTGAGCTGATCCACCATGATATTCATGGTATTTTTCAGCTCTAAGATTTCCCCTTTCACATCAACAGTAATTTTCTTGGAGAGGTCGCCATTTGCTACTGCGGTTGTGACTTCCGCAATATTCCGGACTTGGGCGGTAAGACTTCCTGCCATGAAGTTCACCGATTCGGTTAAATCCTTCCAGGTACCGGCAACGCCTCGCACTTCGGCTTGTCCCCCCAACTTTCCTTCTGCGCCCACTTCACGCGCCACCCTGGTGACTTCAGACGCAAAGGAGTTGAGCTGATCCACCATGATATTCATGGTATTTTTCAGCTCCAAAATTTCCCCTTTCACATCGGCGGTAATTTTCTTGGAAAGGTCACCATTAGCAATTGCCGTGGCAACTTCGGCAATATTCCGCACTTGTCCGGTGAGGTTCCCGGCCATTGAGTTTACACTGTCGGTGAGGTCTTTCCAGGTACCTGCAACACCTCGCACTTCCGCCTGCACACCCAACTTGCCTTCCGTACCCACTTCTCGCGCCACCCTTGTGACTTCCGAGGCAAAGGAGTTGAGCTGGTCTACCATCGTATTAATGGTATCTTTGAGTTCTAAGATTTCCCCTTTCACATCAACGGTAATTTTCTTCGAGAGGTCGCCGTTTGCCACCGCTGTTGTCACTTCCGCGATGTTCCGCACCTGAGCCGTAAGACTTCCCGCCATGAAATTCACCGAATCGGTCAAATCCTTCCAGGTACCCGCCACGCCCCGAACTTCCGCTTGACCCCCTAACTTCCCATCTGCGCCTACCTCTCGCGCCACCCTGGTTACCTCACTCGCAAAGGAGTTGAGCTGGTCTACCATGATGTTGACGGTATTCTTCAGTTCGAGAATTTCGCCTTTGACATCAACGGTAATTTTCTTGGAGAGGTCGCCATTGGCTACGGCGGTTGTGACTTCGGCAATATTTCGCACCTGGGCGGTAAGATTCCCCGCCATCAAGTTAACTGAGTCTGTTAAGTCTTTCCACGTACCCGCAACGCCTCGAACTTCTGCTTGCACACCCAGCTTGCCTTCGGTACCCACTTCTCGCGCCACCCTGGTTACTTCTGAGGCAAAGGAGTTGAGCTGGTCTACCATGATGTTCATGGTATTCTTGAGTTCGAGAATCTCGCCTTTGACATCAACGGTGATTTTCTTGGAGAGGTCGCCGTTGGCGATCGCCGTTGCCACTTCCGCAATATTCCGCACTTGGGCGGTGAGGTTGCCCGCCATCAAGTTGACGTTATCGGTTAAATCTTTCCAGGTACCGGCAACTCCTTGCACTTCTGCCTGAACGCCCAGTTTCCCTTCCGTCCCCACTTCTCGCGCCACCCTGGTTACTTCTGAGGAAAAGGACGAAAGCTGAGCCACCATGGTATTCACAACTTGCGCCGTGGCGAGAAACTCACCCTTGAGGGGTCTGCCTTCAATTTCAGTTGCGATCGTTTGGGATAAATCACCTTTCGCCACCGCCCGGATCACACGCGCCGTTTCAGCGGTAGGTTGAACTAAATCCGTAATCAGGGCGTTGACGGAATCAATACTCGCTGACCAGGAACCTGTAACATTTCCCAAAGAGGCACGCTGCGTAATTTTGCCTTCTTTGCCGACAACCGTACTAATCCGCTCTAATTCTGCCGCCATCCGTTCATTCCGCTCAATAATATCGTTGAGCGCATCGGCAATCTTGCCCGCCATGCCCGTCTGCTCAATGGGCATCCGTACCGAGAAGTTACCTTTCTTAACAGAGGTCAATGTTCTCAGTAGCTGTTTTAGATCGAGTTCTTCTGTATTTTGTTGAGGCGCTTGTGCAGTTGCCATAATCTGTCCCAATAGTACTGATGTCGTTTTCGGAGCAAAGTGAACACCCGGCGGGGATCGGGGCGTTTGGAAGGTTCCTAAAGCTATGAATTAGATGAGGGCAATTGCATCTCGCCAGGAAAAGCGTGAATGCTGAAAACCAGCCTCTTCCTTTAAGGGTGACTAACTCAGCCAGGAAACCTTTATGAGTTGAGAGGCTTAGAAAACCTAAAGTATCCCAACTAAAGGCTAAATCGACACGACATTCCGTGTCCCTAGGATGGAAAATGAATAACTTTTTCTATAAGTCTTTTTAGTGTAACCGTTCGTGTCTTTGGCAGTAGTCCAGTTGTTTAAATTATCTACCGAGGTAAGGCCAATACAATATCCCTCCTAAGAGAGATGCAACTCACCCATAACTCGTTCAATCAGCAATTCACTTCCTTGCCAGGGTACGGAGGAAAATGGCAGTTGTCCACCCTGTTTTTCGTCCAGCCCCGTTGGGTGCATCCCAAAGTTGCATCAACAGTTTTGATAAGGGACAAGGAAGACAAGGGGGATAATACTGAGACAAAAAAAGATATTTGCAAAAATGGGATGCTCCCGTCCCGTTTAAGTAAGGCAGCATACAGATTTAAGATTTATTGTATAATATTGAACCCGTCGCTAGATACGTTCATCAGTCATTTAGCCGACTTCCCATCCTTCGCGACCCAGTAGGTCAATGATGGGATCTCTTAACAAAAGGTTATTCTTTTCTAGTTCGCACTCAACACAAACCCATTTACGGGCAGGAATGTATTGGCAGAGGGTATAAATGGGTTGTTCTCGCGCCACAAGTCCCTTACTGATGAGTTGACGCGCTTCATCCTTGATAGCCTCTATAGAGTATTGAACGGACGTAACCATAGATCATCCTCTCGCTTTTGCTCAGGGAAGCCAGAACCAACAGCATGAAAGGATTGGCTCTCCTTTACCTTTAAACTTATCAAAAAACTTGGGTGAGGAGAAGTCAACGGCTAAAAGACCGCAGGGCAGTATCCTACATTTGTTGAAAATTATTTCAACCTATCAAGGTAGCGGCAAAGTCTCTCGCTGAAAAGACTGGTGGATAGGGTTTGATTTTTGGTACCAGTTGGTATACTCGCTTCTGTTGCGGCGTCTTCAATGACCTTCGTAACTTGTTCTTCTAGGGCTTCTTCAATCTGTTGACTAAGAGATTGGAGGCGTTCTGGGTCAGTATAGACTTTGGCGGTGTTAATGACGCGATCGCGCAATAATATCAAAAACTGCTGTTGGATATCAGCCCGAAAAGATTTGAGTTGGAGCAGGCGGGAGACATGAAACTGAGCGTTTAGATTCACTTGTTTGGCTATTTCCCCCATTGACTTACCCCGTCCGTGAAATAGCTTTAAGGCGGTGAGAAATTTTTGGGCTTTTTCCGGGTCTTTACGCTGTAGTTTCCTGACTCGTTGTTCAGTGATATCTGCAATGGCGTGGTCTAAACAAGCAAGAAATTGTTGGCGATAGGAATCCAAAAACTCGGTTTCCAAATCGATCGTATTTCGGTCATCTATCAAACTATGTAGGAGAAGGCGCTCAGTTGTAGCATGAGAGGAATTAGGAGCCATCGAGACATCAATAGGTTTTGTTGGTAGAAAACCCCCTCGAACGTGAATCCGGTAATTTCTCAGGTGAGACGCCATATTGTGCAGTTTTGTCAACAATGTTTCGGGACGAAGTAGCTTACTGGTTTGGTAGGAAAAGCGTTGAGCAATTTGCTGGAGTTGTTCTGTCGTGAGTGGCGCACACTGTCCCTTAATTCCGGATTGACGTTGCTTTAAGCGTTGAACTCGATAGACGGCATGGTAGCTTTCGAGCAGAAGCTTGGCTTGCTCGATTTCCAGCGAAGTTAGGCAGTAAAACTGGGAAAAAATACGCTCAAGTTGTTTAGTGGTGGTATCGTTGAGAATTGCCCAATCACTAATCAGATAAACTCCATGTTCGAGCAAAAACTGATTCAGTTCTCGATGATGCTTCACCAGTCGGGTTGTCCAGGTGGCTAAACTGCTCTGCTGTGGGTCAAACTTTTGCAAGATTTCCTGGGACAGAGATTGGTAAAGATTTAAGGTAGCGGTTGTTTTGCCTCTCGGTTGCCTTGTGTCCTGCTCATCTAAAACAAAGCATAATAAATCACTACAAGTAAAGCCGTGCTGAGTGCCAAACTGCCCTTCTAGCTTCAGGCAAACCCGCTCGATTTGGCTAGAGATAAAGCATTGCAGACAACGTTGTGCTAAAACACTCCTACTGGTTTCGTTGTTGTCTCGTCGGCTGGCTGTTTGTGTACCTATTAGGTCTTTTTCTGCTTCCGTTGTTTCTCTCATCCAGGACAAGAGTTGATACTGAATCTGGCTATGGGGTACTTCACGGCGAGTGGCAAACTCTGGAAATGAGGCGAGGAAAAACGCTTTAGCTGAAGCTATTTCTTGGATTCTGTGTTTCCCTGCCGCATCCAGGCTAACCAATGTCCAGTATCTTGATGCAGAACTCTTAGTGCTGTGTGAGGCAAATAATCTCTCCCTTAAACTTTCCTCTTCTGGAGTGAGTATTCGATTCGCCTTTTGTTGGCTGGCTGTCAAAAATTGCTCATCGCGATCGCTTAAGCTTTTATCTGTTGCCCAGGCTAAAGCATCTTGTAATATTGGTTCGCTTAAAAAATATGATTCATTTTTTCGATTTGATGCTTTCCATGCTATCAATGATGAATCATAATGTCGCCAATTCGCTAATGTTTTCTCAACCCAACTAAGATTAAAAACTGACTGGTATATACGGTTATAAACCTTTAACTTTCCCTCCTGTTTCACAACTAACCCTGACAGGCGCAACTCAACTTGCTCTGCACTATCATTGGCTGGTACTTCCCCTTGTTGCAAAATTTCTTGATAAAGTCCCAGGAGTCCGAGAATACGCCATCCACTTTTAAGTAGACGATTGCGTATTGTTCTCAGATGCTCTGGCTCATCCGTCATTTCCCAGTTTTCCAGCACATGCGATCGCACTAAGTTTTCAATCCACTCCGCAATTTGGGATTTTGGATTTGGCATTTGGGATTGTGAATCACTTAAAAATGCCCCTGACTCCTGACTCCTAACTCCTGCTTCCTGAAGAATGAGTTTACACAGCTTTTGAGTCAAAAACGGCTGACCCCCTGTCCAATTCAACACCTCTTGGATGGCAGCATCCGGGTTGGGTGTTATGTCCACCAAACCTTGAGATAGAGGTTGGAGTTGGTGTTGTTTAAATTCCGTTAATTCGATAGCACAACCAATATTAAACGGTGTACTGTTGGGTGCAGAATCAATCAAATTCGAGGGGTTTGCCACGCCCAATAAAATCCAATTTAATCGCTTGTATTCTGGGTGTTCAGCACGATTGTTGTAGCATGAGCGAATTAAGGAAAAGAAATCATTAATAGGAAAATCGAGGGCTAAAACACTATCAATTTCATCCACAAAAATAGCTAGATTTCGATGAATTTTTTTGAACAATACCTCTCGGATAAATTCACTCAACCGTTGCACGGGGGGGAGAAATTCGCGATCGCACCACCAGGTGCCAATATCAACCTGATCTAACAGATTGAAACTGCTGGCTAAGGTGTAAGTTACCCCCGCATACCACTGGTCAGCAGGAATATTCTGATTACCAATGGCGGTCAAGTCAACAACCGCACAGATCATCCCTTCTGCTTGCAATCGCTGCATTGTTCGCACCCGCAAGCTAGATTTTCCCGTCTGTCGCGAGTTGAGGACATAACAAAACTGCCCTGCCTTCACGCCTCGATATAAATCAGCATCAGCCTGCCTCGTCACATAGGTAGGGGCTTCTAGTGGCAGGCTTCCCCCAACTTGGTACTCATAAAGCGATCGCAGTTCGGTATACATTCATTACTCCTGTTGGCAAGTCTAGGGTGACGGTGCGAGACGAACGCGGAAATAATCGCGATACAAATTACAACGAGGTGTCACTTCATTGCCTCGCAAGTGGACAAGTCCCATGCTTTGTAACTTAAATCCGGGGATGGACTCTAGCTGTACAGGACTATCCGCAGACACGACTTTGTATAAAGCGGCAGCTAACTCTGGATGCTGGGACAAATTCCATAAGTGCCGCCGCAAATGGTCGCTATAGAGTCCGGCATCGGTGGGGGCGGTTTCTAACAGTTCAGAGAGTGTAATTTCCTGTCGGGCAATGTGATAAAGAGCTAACCGCACCAGATAGGGATGACCCCCCACCATCACCATGAGTTGCTCGATTTCCGGCAGTCCCCAAGCCAGTCCATGTCGCAGAGCCAAATCTTGCACCTGTACGGACTGAAATTCGGGTAACTCAATCGGTAGACCGACATTAAAAGGTGACTGATTAATATCCATCGGAACATAAACTTCGGTGGAATGAACCACCACTAATCGAAGTTTTCTCCAAATCTCCCGATTTTTAGCTTCCTCATGCCATGCTCGTAACAAACCAAAGAAATCAGAGGTGAGTTCGGGGTATTGTAATACCCGGTCTACTTCATCCAAACCTAAAACCAGAGGTTCAGTTGTGTTGGCGAGTAAATAGCGTTCAAAATAGGACTTGCAACTGACTTTGCTGCCAAAAATTCCATTCCAATAATCAGCTAAACGAGCCGGTAACTGTAGCTCTAGGGCAACAACAGCACAAAACCACTGTAAGAATTGATCTAAGTCGGTGAAGACTTTGCTATCTGCCAGTTGAAAGCTTAAAGGTACGGTACGATAGCCTAGAGTGTTAGAGCGTTGGAGAATCCGAGCCATTAAAGAGGTTTTGCCCATCTGCCTGGGTGCTTTAATGCGGATGAGGGCACCGGGTTTGGCGATCGCTTCGTAACAACGTTGATCAATTCCAGGGCGTTCCACATAAAAGGCAGAAGCCAACTCCACTTGTCCCATGGGTAATTCTGGCTCTGCGACAGGCTGAGGTGGATGATTGGGGGTGAGGGAATAGGGATTAGGAAATTGGAAACTTTCCCCGGCGGGTTCTGGGGTGGGGGCAAAGGAACTGCTTTTATCGGTTGGATTATCATCGGTTGCCAAAAACTCCAAGACCCCTTTTACCAAGGTTGGGGTATCATTTGGCGATCGCCATTCGCGCTGTGGCATCCCCCGGAGATAACCGCGCAAGTCATGGTTGAGTAAGTGGCTGGGACAATTAATCCGAATCGGTAAAATCGCTGGCTTGCTATCCGGTCGAGTGTCTTGTAACGCCTTTGCCCATCGTACCTCTTCCGTTACCATTTCACTGGAAGCGGCTAGGGTGGACAACAGCAGCAGCAAGTAATCACATTGATTTAATTCGGCATAGATTTGTTGCAGTCCGTGGGTTGCCATTCGCAGACTTCCATTGACGATAAAGACTTCGTAGCCCGAAGCTTTTAAAGCAGATTCCAACTCTATGGCAAGGCTTTTGTCGGGGTCAGTACCCTGATAGTAACTAATTAAAATTTTGGGGCAATCTGCGCTATCCGCAGCATCTTTATTGATTAAATCGGGTCTATATTTAGTAAATAAAGAGAACAAATCGGAACGGTGTGATGAGCCTCGTTCTTCGGAACTGCTTAAGCCAAAGGACACGCAGGTATCCGCAATATGTTTTCTAACCGTAGCTTTTGTAATATTTAGCTCTGAGGCAATTTCCTTATCTTTTTTACCCGCTAAAACTTTCAGTAACACCTCTGCCCGTCGAGGGGTTAGCCCTGCCAAAGCTTTAGTAAACTCTGCGTAATTCATACTCTTCTTAATAAAAATAAGTGTGAAGGTTAGGAGTTTCCGAGCCAGGAAAAAGAGATTTTGATTCCTTGTTTGTCCCTCTTGCTAGATGTAGTGGTTCTTCGTGATAAGTAGGTAGGCACAAATAAACGAAGGTATATCAACAAATGTTAAGAGACTAAAATCCTCTTCCCTTCTGCCTTCTGTCCTCACTCTCATCTCCGGTCTGCCTTGCCTCAACGACAAATATTAATGCCTACCTACTGATTCTTCCTTTACCAGTCATAATTCATAAATTGAGCCAGTGGTGCATTCGTGTAAGCACTTTCACAGGTGTGTAGCGATCGCGCTCCATGCCCTCTGTTGTGAGTCTTGACTACACAGCTTTCCTGGCTCCTCGAACACCTTGCCATAGTGGGGAAACATTAAGCAGTAGAAAACGAGGTGTTCCAATGATGCCAGTTGTCCAGGAAGCTCTGTCTGCACCATCCTTAGCCTGCATGGAAAAGCTGAAAGCACTGAACCTATCGCCAATAGCAGCTTACCTGATGAACCCCCAAAATGGTTATGGGTGGTGTCGGCGACAAACACTCCAAGCTATTAGATGCTATAAGACGTTCTTGTTTGTCTGTTACCTGTATCCTCAAATTCGGCTAGTACCAACGCAGGAAATCGACTATGTTTGGCACGCTCATATTTTGCATACGCGCCTATATCGCCAAGATTGCGAGCGGGTGTTCGGCTATTTCATCGATCATGAACCAGATTCTGCCTTTGGGGGTGAAGCCGAAGGGCAAAATGGGGATGCGGTTTTTGTGCAAACTCAATCCCTCTTGGCGCTGTTCCAGGGATACTTCAAGACAGCAACCTCAGGAGAGTCTGAGTTCCATCCAAATGAAGATGAATTGCTCGAATTAGCCAAAGAAATGTTTCCGTCAGCCCATGAGGAGAGAGCAATCTCAGCCCACTTACAGGTGTATCGTAGTGCTTGTGGCAGGCCGTAACCAAAGTGTTAGTCTCTTAGTTAGAGGGGAGCATATCTCTCTTGAGGATTTTCTGCCAATGCCCATTGAAGTATCGGATTTTTCTGTGTCTTTCTGTGGACTGAAAATGGTCAGGAAGAAAGTATCAGGATAATAGACCAAAAGATTTAACTATTTAGACCTAGCGAAATAGTCTACACCTTAATAGCCAAGTGGTAGAATTATCAAAGTAAAATTTAGTAAGTCAGCCTAATTTAGGATTAAGCCTGCAAAATTTCTTTGAAATGTAGGGAATCCTAAAGCGGAGAAACCAAATTTTGGGGCAAATTTCTAATCTTCTCTTGACTCGCCCAAGAGAAGTGCAGAGAAGGACATCTCTCAGTCCTAGCCCGTCAGCTAACTTCGTCGGCATTGGGAGGAGACTGAAGAGTTGGCATTCTTTTAATCATGTTTGTGAACTCATCAGTATCCTTGGCTGGTATCTATTCACTTCGTTGTACCTGCCCTCAACCCTGAGGAGAGGATTATATTAATCTAACTTCTGGTGTATGAGGCAGGAAATGTAGTTAAAGGATGAAAAATTATCATGTTCCTGACTCAAGAACATTCCAGCACATTCATTTCCATGACAGGGGATTCAAGCAAAGAAATTGACGGCGAAGATACCCTTCAACAGAATGTCGCTGTGTTCAAAGAAATTGAATATGTATTAGAGGATTATCCCGTACATCCCTATCAAGCCGCCTTTTCTATTGCTGAGTTGCGCCAACAGCTTGTGAATCATGTCTTGCGCCATCTCCCCAAACGTTATGCCGTTATGGGTGATGGACAACAACCTTCAACAGATGCCCAATTGCCCTACCGCTTAAAGCAGGAGCGAATCCGTTTAGATGTTTTGATTCGCGGGAGCATTTTGCATCTTCTGCGCGAAAATGCCGATTGGGTGAGTCGTCGCCTTTCTACCATGGACAGTTCCGGTAATCAGCCATGAGAAACACTTCCCTAAAAAATAGGGAACTCATAATTCGAGTCCCTTAACCAAAGCCACTGAGAAATCCCCATTAGTGTCGGCGGCGGGTAGATCAAGCCTTTAGGCGAGTCCCGCCTACGACACAAGTCCGGAGATAAGAGTGAGGAGATGACAGGCGGACTGAGGTCGAATGCAAGTTGCGAACTTTTTCATGGAGGAAGTCCGCCACATGGCAGCGTGAATGAAACTGGAAGCTGCTTGACGCGCAAGCGACTGGCAGGACTTCACGACCAGCATTTACCTCTAGAATAGTCGGATGCTTCGCTTTTAAATATGCTGACTTGAGGTACTCTCAGCGCAGCATAAATGCCGTCTAGTTGAACACCCTCTGGGGGTTGACGTTTAGAGATACAGTACATTCGCACGGCGGCTTGATACTCTCGCCATTGATGGCGTATGGCTACGCTACTCGCATCATTGCCTAGGTCTTCAAAACTCAATCCAGCTCGACTGAGCCACTCATTCACATCGGTTGTTTCACCTTGTGAGGAAGGTGTGATATTCCTAGTTTCCATATATTTCGTCTATTTTTGCTCATTGTTATGCGGGTTCCTTGCTTTAAGTTTAGGCAACCCTCAGAAATAAAAGCAAATGTTGTTTTTGATTAATTTAATAATAAAAAGTGATTAATTGTCTTCTGTTTTTTCAGGCGAGCAAAAACTTTTGCTGTTTTAAAACATGAGTGAGAGCGAAGTTGCACTTAAAACTTGAAGGGTTCAAGGCTCCAGCCAAGATTGCACTTCTTGAGCTTCCGCCAGCATCCCTAGACTCTCAAAGCTCTCCTTGGCTTCCATCGCCCAGTGTTGCAATGGGGCAAGATTCCCCCTGAGTTTCTCCAAATGTGCCCAAGAACGCTTGTGGAATGCAATCGATCGCTTATCCTGGCTAGCCAGAGCGATGGGCATACTCGTTTTTAACAGACGTTCCGCTTCATCCAGATTGCCCTCTCCCACGAGTGCAACATCCGCTAGCCAATTCAGGCTATAGACTTCCACTTGCTGCCAGTGGGCAATTCGTGCTTGTTCGAGTGCTTTGTGATAGCCGATTTTAGCTCGTTGGTAATTTTGGGTTCTGAACCAAACTTCCGCCTCGTAGTAATCAATGCGAATTTGCTGACGCAGGCGTTTTGCCTCTTCTAATTGAACCTGCCGGAGTAATTCTTTAGCCCGATTTAACAGTTGGTGAGCGCGATCGAATTTTCCCTGGGGAATTGACCAAACCGCCCGCTCAATCGTCAACTCCAACTGCAATATCAGGTCTTCACTGGCTTGTAGATTGGATACCTGTGCACACAGATCATCCACTTCTGCGAGTTGCTCTGGTTGGCCCATCACCATCAAGGTTAATGTCCATCCCTTATCGCTGAGAGCTTCTGCGATCGCGGATTGGTCTTGGCGCTGCTGAGCCGATTGGAGCAACCATTCGATCCAAACCAAACGCTCGTGCCAATACCCATGCACATAACTATATCCCTTAATGTGTTGCCAAAATTGCCTAGCCTCTTCATATCGGTTGTGATGAATGCACCAGTCAATCGCAGCTTGCAGGTTTTCCCACTCTGGGTCTAATCCTTGGTATTCTTTCCACTGTCTCCAATGCGGTTGTCCATAGGCTTGAGAAAAGCGGAGATACCAGTTCACCCAACGTTCCCGCACTTCTCGCTCAAACTCCGGGTGAGCCTTAAGTTCAGCGATGGCATACTCGCGAGTTAAGGGATGCATATCATACCGTTCCTCACGCTGAATCACCAATCGCAGTCGATGCAACTGAGCCAAAACCTGTAACGAGTCCATCGATTTTGCCTGGAGTTGATCATTTAAATCCGCTTCGGGTAAAGCGATTTGCGCGATTGCCTCTAGTGAAGCCGATTTCGCAAATAGCGCCAGTGCCATCAGCAGACGATGGGCGGGTTGTCCTCTCAGCCGTTGCACAGAATCTTCAAAGCAATAATGAGCCAAGTCGTTTGCCTGAGTCAAGCGAGTCACCCAGACATCGGTGGAAACACCATAGACTGATAATTGACCGATCGCGTAAACAATCCCTAAAGCCAAACCACTGGTTCTCTGATAAATCGCCTGGAATTGATCGGGTTTGAGTTGCACTCGTTGCTCTTGAGCTTGATGCTCAATCAAACGCATCGCTTCAGGTAGTGGCAAACCCTCTAAATAGATAGGAATGCCAAAAGCGCCTCTAAAGCGGGTCGTAATCACCACTTTTACCGTTGGCGGCAGTTCATATAAAAAGGAGAGGACAGCCTCTTGATCATCGAGGGTTTCCAGATTATCAACAATCAGTAAGATATGCCGTGATTGCAAGCGGTTTTGGATGCACTCCAGTTGCTCCTCGAAGTCAGCAGGGAGTGAGCCTGGACACTCTAAGGTGCGGAAGATTGCCCGGAAGATATCATTGAGGGTACGCTCTCGCCTGTGGCGTTGCAAGATATGATTCCCAATCAGGTGTTGTTGTTTGGCTGAGGTAAAGATGATCGCCTCGAAGCTGGGAGCGAGTGGCGTTGTCGCTTCACCACAATCGGCCTGTAAACAACGGTAAGCGGCTTCCAAAACCAAGGATGTTTTCCCAGCACCGCCCATTCCTTCCACACTAATGTGAGCCGTCGGGTGATGGGGAGAGAGCAGTTCCAATAGTTGAGCCATCTCGGTGTCACGACCAATCAAGGCGGTGTGGTAACGGACGGGTAGGTTGTGAGCAGGACGCCTTCGTAAAGTGCCGTTGGTAGATATTTGCGCCGCTTGGTTTGGGTCGGCAATCGTCGCTTCAAAACTCTCCAATTCCTGAGGATTTCTGTGTTCCGCAATCTCTTCCCATTGGAGTCCTAAGATATGGCAATAGGCTTTAAAAGCACGCTTGTTAATCCCGCGTACTGTTGTCTGTGAAGCAAATCGACTCCAAGTGCCGTATGAGATATGCTTAACTAGGAGTTCTCCTGATTCTATTCGTTGTTCAATTTGCTCTAACCAGGAACCTTGGTTCGAGCTAGCAATGAGGGTCTCGATTGCATCAATATTTTGATGGCTCTCGACTCGGAACAGCCGCTGAAAATCCCTCAACCATCGTGAGTCATTCGCTTCCCAGTCATTAGCTGCCGCATGTTGCCTGAGCAGGAATTGACTCGCTTCTTTTAGAGGTGTATTTTCCTCTTCCGTGACTGTCCATCCCCTCTTTTCTCTAGCTTGCTTGATTTTGGCTCGTCCCTGCTCAGAAGCCTTTAAAGTTGGTATGCCCATTAGGGATTAATTGTCAAGATCATTGGCGATCAGCTTGTGTTCGATCTTATCTGATCGTGCAAAATTAAAGTTAATCTTGCATCCTAGACAATGTAGACGCCTAATTATCCAGAACTCAATCTGTTCTTGTGGGAGTGCGGTGTGTATTCAATAAGTGACTGGGCCATCTTAAATGACACGAAGTCTAAGCAGGTAGAGCGAATTTTCAGGGAATTTCATCACCTGAGTGAATCGGAAATTACCCTAGCTTGTATTTTGCTGGAAAGCTATCATGCGGTTTATCGGCGCGATCGACTGATGCAACGTCGAGACTCGTTCACATCCGGTCAATCAAGCCGGAAAAAACCCTGTTTACCGCCGACAGCTAAGCAACTCCAGGAAATTGCGCGGCAGGTGAATGCCAAAAGTCCCTTTAACTTACGATCACAAGAGATTGTGAATCGACTTCAAGATTTGGCAAAACGCCTAAGACACTATCGCCATTATGTCCGGGTAGGCTTAAGAAACCGAGGCTGTTTGGATGAGCTAAACTATCGCCCCAATTTCAACCCTACTCGGTCTGATGGCTCTGAAAATAACGGGAACATCCTATTTTTGCAGATGTAATCTTGGTCAGAGCGAGCAAATTGCATACACTTATAGACCCTCCCCTTCGCATCCCCCAATCGGATGGAAAATCTCATTTAAGTGCATAAGCTCTCGACGCTCAGAGATATAGCAGGTAGGATAAGACATTTCCGCTAGGAAGTCTGTCATCTGCTCACGTTGAGGTGCATCCCATGAGCGCAGTCCAAAACCCAGTCTATGAATATCAAATCGGCGGATGTCTACCCCCTGATGCTCCTACCTACGTGGTGCGGCACGCTGACTCCGATCTCTATCACGCCCTGAAGAAGGGAGAGTTTTGCTATGTGTTGAACTCTCGGCAAATGGGCAAGTCTAGCTTGCGGGTACGAACCATAAAGCGATTGCAAGATGAGGGGGTTGCCTGTGCAGGAATCGATCTCAGTGCCATCGTTACGGCGAACATCACTCCAGATCAATGGTATGCCGGGGTGATTTACAGCATCATGAGCAGCTTAGAGCTGGATAATATTTTTACTTTAGATCATTTAGATCACTGGTGGACGGAGCGGAGTTTACTCTCTTCGGTGCAGCGATTTAGCCAGTTTATTGAAGAGGTACTGCTGAAGTTAATTCGGCAAGATATCGTCATTTTTTTTGACGAAATTGATAGTCTGATTCAGCTAAATTTTAGGCATGAATTTTTCCTCGCGATTCAAGCCTGCTATAACAAGCGTGCCCACAGGGGAGACTATAAACGCCTCACCTTCGCACTGCTAGGGGTGGCAACGCCATCGGATTTAATTCGAGGTCACAACTGTACCTGTTTTAACATTGGTCGAGCGATCGAACTGTGTGGCTTTGAATGGCACGAAGCTCAGTCATTAGTGCGGGGATTGGAAGGGAAAGTGAAGAATCCCCAAGGTGTATTAAAAGAAGTGTTGGAATGGACGGGTGGACAACCCTTTCTCACCCAAAAGTTATGTAAGCTTATCCTGCAAGAGTCAGACAGCAGAAGTCATAATCTAGGAGAATTTCTCCATATTCCCAAAGCCCAAAGCCTAAAGTCTAAATCCTCAATCACGGAGTGGGTGGGGCAGTTGGTGTGTCGGCACTGGATTGAAAATTGGGAAGCGACGGATGAGCCAGAACATCTCAGGACGATACGCGATCGTCTTTTCAGCAGCGAGCAGCGCGATCGCCTACTGTACCTCTATCAACAAATTTGGCAGCGCGAGGAGGTTCCAGCCCATGACACCCCAGAAGAAATGGAATTGCGCCTGTCGGGGTTGGTGGTTAAGCAGCAGGGCAAGTTAAGAGTTTCTAATCGGCTTTACCGAGATGTGTTCAATTCCGATTGGCTGAGCAGGGAACTACCACCTGAGGATGATGGTACAGATATTACCTGGTCTGAGCAAATGCTCTATAATCACCTAGTTTACTCAGGGCAAAGAGAGTCGCCGTCGCAGCTTCTCGATCGCTTGCGCCAACTATTTATTGACGGCAGGGGCTATCCCGATCCAGAAATTGCGGCAGCCGTATATCGAATTATCGCCTCGAAGCTAGCCGAACAGGAGTTTAACCATATCCTCAATCGCTGCTGTCACATCTTGATCAATCGCTGGAAAATGCACCCCAAATATGCAGCCGCTTGTACGGATTTGGTGGCGCTATTTAAAAGCCCTGCCAGTTCTCGCCTCGAACTCTCTAGCATGATGGCTCAAGGGGTAGTGCCAAAACCAATCGCACGCTTGCAGGAGTTGGTACAGAAGTTTGTCGAGAGTGATGAATATCAAAATCTTGTTGACTCGATTACACCGACTGATAAACCCAACTCATCGGCTCAACAAGACCGTCCCCTCGGTGAATTAATTAGTCGCTATCCCTACTTATATAGCCATTATCTCCTCGGTGAAGGTAGCTCTTCAGAACGGCAACAAACGATCCGGGAATTGCAAGCTCAACAACAACGGAAATTTGAAATCCATTTATCCCAGTATGCGACTTACCTGGTGCGACGAGTCCAAATGGAACGCCAAACTTCCTTCAATCAAACTGAGCCGATTATTGCACCGGTGCGAAATCCCACCCTATTGAATGATCGCCAACTGTTTCTGGCTCTCAGGCAATTTGTCGGGAAAGTGGACGGCTCCTATACTTACAGAGATTTGGCTAAAGTCTTTTTAGCTCGAACTCATCAAACTCCCTCTTACCGGGATTTTAAAAAAGATTTATACGAATATTTAATTGGTTCAATTAAGCCAGAATATGGTAAGCATCGATTTAATCAGCGATTGGCGAAACAGCTAGAAAACATTTGTCCTGAATCTGATTGCCAAAAGGTCAACAACTTTCTTTTAGTACAAACCTGTCGTCAATTATTCAACTTTTTGGTTGCCAGTCCCAAGCGACCTGAACACTTATTTTTTATTGACCTCATTTCTAACAATGGTTCCCTGGGAACTACGGTTCTTTTGCTCAAAATTGCTCTCCTTTCCAAGCATGTTAAGCCTCATTTAGAACAACGATTTTCTATTTTATTTGACCATTATGAATCTCAAGCTATCAATGATATTCTCTGGTTAGTCGAATCTCTAGAAAATTTAAATATTGCTTTAGGTGTGAATTTTGGGGCTGTCGATCTTTCGTTTATTAGTACACGATTTCATAATGTAACCTAGCTGATTTACCCCAATAAATGCAGAAACAAAAGCGTTTATTTCGTTTAAGCCTATTATTCTGCCTCGTCGCTTTGGTGGTATCGCTAACCTTCAACGCGATCCTATTCCTGCAAGCGAGGTCATATTACCTGCAACTGAACACCACCAATCTAGACCCCTTGGGGCTAAGCGCCTTTAGTGCCGATTCCCAACCCAATAGTATTCCGACCACCTCTACAACCACCGTAGTATTCTTTGGCGACTCGCGAGCAGAAATGTGGCCTATTCCGCGACAGCTCAAGGGCTTTTCTTTTATTAACCGAGGTATCAACACTCAAACCTCAGTCCAGGTATTGGGACGCTTTGACCAGCATGTTTTGCCCTTGCATCCCAGGATTATCCTTATACAAGTTGGAATTAACGATTTAAAAACAATCCCCCTATTTCCTCATCGCAAAAATACCATTATTCGCAACTGCAAAGCTAATATTCAACAGATCGTGGCACGTTCAGTAAACAGTGGTGCTACCGTGATTTTAACAACCATTTTTCCGATTGGCCCAGTCCCGCTGACTCGGCAATTGTTTTGGTCACCCGATATTGCCCAAGCGGTATTGGAAGTTAATGCTTATCTATCTTCACTAAAAGCCAAGAATATCTTAATTTTAGATGCTTACTCACTTTTAGCCGAGAAAGGTCAAGTTAAAAGCAACTATGTTCGTGATACCTTGCATCTTAACGATAGAGGGTATAAGGTGCTAAATCAGGAGTTAACCAAAATACTATCCACCCGGTTAGTAAACTCACATCTTGCACCCGTTTGAACTGTTACCCACAGTCCCGCCCTGAACTAAAGTACTCAGGGTTTAGACGTATCTGTCCAACGTTGGCCATAGGGTTAATTGACAATGGTGCAAGATGTCAGTTGTAACGGGTTGAAAAGCTTATTTAGTAAGCTTTAGCTTGACATACCTTTGAGGGGTGAAATTTATTTCAAGGCTCTTATGTCAGTGACATTCAACTTAACGATTAACTTTCATCCGTGCCGAATCCCGAATTTGTTCAAGGGTAAGGATACCGACAACATCCTCACCATCGAGTACGGTTAACTGCTGTGCACCCGTTCGTAACAATAGGGATAAAGCTTGACGCAAGTTATCATGTCGTGCGATCGCAGGTTCACTTCGAGGTTGATAGTCTGGTGAGACACTCACCATTGCCGTCTCCACTCGCAGCAAACTCAACTGACGCACCCGATCATCCGCACCCATCAATTCATAGACAAAAGGATTAGCGGGTCGTGTGAGGATATTTAATGGCGTATCAAACTGCACAATCTGTCCTGTTTGCAGAATCATGATTTTGTCGGCAAGACGCAGTGCTTCCTCAACATCGTGAGACACAAACAAAATCGTTTTCTGAAGCTGGCGCTGAAGACGCAGAATCTCGTCCTGTAACGTCTGGCGAGTAATCGCGTCAATGGCCCCAAATGGCTCATCCATTAACATGACTTTTGGATCACCCGCCAAGGCACGCGCCAATCCAACTCGCTGCTGCTGTCCTCCAGAGAGTTGGGCGGGGTAGCGATCGCGGTATTCTTGAGGTGGTAGTTCCACGAGCATCAACAACTCATCCACTCGTGCTTGGTACTGCCCCCTCGCCCAACCCAACAGCTTCGGCACCACGGCAATATTCTGTGCCACCGTCATGTGGGGAAACAACCCAGACTGCTGAATCACGTAACCCATCTGCCGACGCAACTGGGTAACTGGTATCTTTCGGATGTCCGTACTATCGAGGTAAATCCTACCCGATGTTGGCTCATATAAGCGATTGACCATCTTGAGGAGGGTTGTTTTCCCACAACCGGATGGCCCTAAAATCACGACCAATTGACCTGTTTCAATTTCACAAGTGCAGCCATTTACCGCTGGGTGGGATGCACCTGGAAATTTTAGGAACACGTCCTCAAAACGTATTGCACTCACTGATGTTTCCTCAGCCTTGTTGCTTACCCATCTTAACTAAGGCTTTTTTAACAGTCCTTGTTGAGTCAAAAATTCCTTAGCCACTTCAGCCGGTTCACGTTGTTTCCCACTTACCTCGTAGTTCAGGCGCTGCATGGTTTCGGTTGTCAGCTTCGGAGATAGGGTATTGAGAGCATCACGAATTCCTGGATTTTGATCTAGCGTTTCCTGACGTATTACTGGAGCCACTTGGTAAGGAGGAAACAACGTTTTATCATCTTCTAAAACCACCAATTTTAAGGCACTAATTTCACCATCTGTGCCAAATGCAACCGCAACAT
Source organism: Microcoleus sp. AS-A8 (assembly GCA_039962225.1). Classification (NCBI taxonomy): domain Bacteria; kingdom Bacillati; phylum Cyanobacteriota; class Cyanophyceae; order Oscillatoriales; family Microcoleaceae; genus Microcoleus; species Microcoleus sp. AS-A8. The sequence goes on along the minus strand of JAMPKV010000024.1, from coordinate 27,951 downwards.
CGGCTTGAGCATTGTTCAGTGTTTTGTACCTCAAACCTGGATCGGCGGGAATGAATTTTTTAAGTTTAAACTCCCCGTAAGCTTTTTTTAAACCGGGTAATCCATCCTCACGCGCCTCAAATTCCGGTGGCCCAATCATTGTTAATTGGCTGGCTTTAGCAACCATTTGAGAAATTGTCTTAATGCCATATTTTTTAGAGCCTTCCTGAGTCATCACCAGTGCTTGAGCATTATTCATCGGGGCAGGCTCAAGCCAGACTAAGTTAAATTTTTCTTTGTAGCCTTTGGCAACGGTATTAAATACCTGCTTCTGGTTACTCTGAGCGGGTTCTTTAAGTACTGTTAATAAACCCGTCCCCGTATATTCTGGGTACAAATCAATTTGACCACTTTGCAAACCCGCTTGAGCAACAGGTGTACCACCGAGGTTAAGTTTGCGTTCTACTTTAAAGCCTTGGTCTGCTAGCACCAGAGCATACATTTCTCCTAAAATGAACTGCTCGGTGAAATCTTTCGAGCCGACTTTAATGCCAGTGCTAGTGTTGCAGGCGATCGCACTAAACATCGTCAGCAGCGCTAGCAAAAGTGGCATAACTAGGCGACGAACGGATTGCATTTCAAAAATAATGGATACTATATCCCTGATTATATATTAATATATCTCCAGTCTATCTCTGAATATAATCATGAAATACGAAGTCAAGATTCTTGAACCTACAGATTTATGGTACTTGCAAAATAACATTAATAAAGAAACCAACAAATTTTACCATCCCACCAAGAATATCCCCTTCGTTCAGCAAGTTAAAATTCACCTAGATAATTCTGGGGTAATTATTCAAAAAGGTGCGCTACACAGTTGTATGGGTCAATTGAGTTCTGGTGTTTATAAAAGCGATAACCGACTGAAAGACTTGTGGGTAGCGTTGAGGACGGAAATGGATTACAACGCTCCTCTCTATACAGGGACGGGTAAGGTTCACCTGGAACCTAGGCAAAAAGGATATTTCTTGCATTACACACCCATTGAGTTTTCCGATTCGGAACAATGGGAATTTGATGATGCCATATTCCAGTTTTGTTCTGACAATGTAGTGATAGGTGCTAAGCGATTAAAATTTCGACAGATGGCGGGTTCTAATGATGGTCGCTGGCGGATTGTTCTAAAATCTTTACCTGGAAACCAATCTCAAGTTATAGCCGGTACCTCTTCACCCGCTAAAGTTATCAAACTCAAGCGAGGTGAAACTTTAATCGCTGATTGTGACATCGTCAAAGGATTTACCAATGGAATTGAAGAAGATTATCGAAAATTAGGTCATTTTGGCAAAGGCGGTGGTGAGGGTTATGTATGGTTTTATCAAGGCGAAGGTCAATTGTTAGTCTCTGAAACTGATGGCATGGGTTTGGGTTGAAGGATTGATTGAGAATTGATGCGCCGATGCTCTAGCCTTCCTCTTTTATTTTTAACATTCGAGACATACAATTCCAGCCTACACGGGTAAGATTCTCAAGCTACAAATTACCACTCAATTAGAAATGCGATGTCAGTCCTGAAAATTGAGCTAAGAAACAGACTGAGCATCTTACCCACCCCACACGCACACGATTTGAGCCTCATTAGCCATTCTTTAATCAAGGTAATGTTAGGCTCTCTACCCTACTGGAGATTTAAGGGGTAATACAGGTCTGTATTAAAAAAACATTGCAATATCTTTAAGAAAATTCAAACTAAGATTTATTTCTCACTGGAGAATTTAAAACTTTATCAAATCAATAAAAAAGCTGGCTCAATAAATCAACAAATTAACTATAGTTTTATATTCTCTGGCTAGACTAGTAATAGATCTGGTTAATAGTCATTGCTTTTTTAAAAATTATTACGGAATTTAAATGTTTAACAAGTCAAGTCCAGGATTTCGTTATTTGAATGAGGAGATGGGTGATGAAAAGGCTAATAGAAGCAATGATTATAACAATAGTGCTAGCCATAGCCGCTGACCCAGCATTACTCACCATCGGTGTTACATTGTTTCAAGCATCGGGTCACTCGGTTGGCATAAACTCTGAGAATCTAGCTCTCGATCCAGCCCAAATACCCAATGACCAATGAAAGAAGGTAAATTTTAAGCAGGTATGGCTGGTAATCAAGAAGATATAGCAGTCGCCAAGGCAATTAGGACTCTCGCAAAATACTGAAACCAAGACCCGTCAATCTGCATCCCTTCTGTCCTCACTAAAGCTCCGGTCTGCCTCCTCGTCTGATCTCCGGTACCTCCTCACTAAAACTCCGGTGCCTTTTGCTATATTTGACCCATTTTAAACGAGCAAACCTGTAGAGAAGGGCACAGGTTTGGGGTTAGCCATTTGCCACAAAATTGTTGTTTCCAACCTCAAAGATTAACTTAATTATAATTCTGCTTTACAGCAAGGTACAGAGTTGATCGGCGAACTTCCAGTCAACTCTGAGGGGCAGAACAATTATTTAAAACTTCCTCAACAAGTTTTAATTCCGTTTGCGTAAATCAAGAAAAACATTAAATAAAAAACGTATATTTTTAACGGTATTCTACTGCACTATTCAATTCCAAATGAAATTGGTATTAAGATGTTGTTCTTGATCTAATTGCTTTTGCAATTTTGAGATTTGCTGCCGTAACTGTGAAATCTGAGTACGGAGTTCTACTTCTTGGATGGATGTTTGAGAGTTAAAATTATTTCTATCCGATCCTGTCTGTGTGTAGCCAATAGGTATAACCAATTCCTCTCTCACTTCATAGCGGTTTGATATTTTACCTGGTAAGCCACCTATTAATTCAGACGGTAAATCTGGCGATAAGAGATTTTGCAGGTGAGTAAAAGCTTGTTCCTTGTCCCAAGAGGCACCCAAAAACTCCTGTCGTCCATCGGGATGTGTATAAAAAATGCACCACTGACGAGCCGCATTCATCTCTATGGCTTTAGAAATAGTTTCTGATTGATGATCAAGAGTTTCATAAAGGTTTAGGGTTGAATGCTTACCTTCCCAAGGCTTCATATTACTAGCACTTAGCTTTTTAGCTGTATCTAGCAAATTTTCGACGGTTAAGTCTTCACTAAGGCCCAAGTTAGCACATCTTTGTTGCTCTTTTACACGCCGATAAGCTATCCAAAAGGTTTCTTCCCCTTGCTGCTCTTTACAAGCGATAAAAGACCCCCAAAATGATTCATACTTGAAGCTTTCTTTCTGGGCTAGCCAATGCAGCCAACTTCCCGTACCAATTTTGATATATGTGCCATCAACTCGGTCGTAGTAAACGAGCGGAGCTATAGAACGAACCATAATTCAATCTCCCAAAAATTAAAAATTCACAACAATCCGGTGAGTGACGCTCAACGGTTAAGACTTTTCACAAATTTAGGCTCAGACACGATCGCTGCTCGACTGCCTAATCAAGAGCCTAAACACCTGTTCAACTAATTGATTGTGGGGGTAATGAGGAGATGATGGTTAGCGATTTAGAACTTAGCAATTAATGTTAAACTCTATAAACTCTAAACAATGTACCCATAGACCAGATTAATAACTGTCACTCGTCGAAGAGCTACTTCAACCTATATAGGTATCCTATATACGCTCTCCAAGCTAATAGCTAAAAAAAATTATTGGGGGCACCCAAATCCCAGGTATTGATCATCCCCAAGGCTGAGCCACTCATCCTTGTCCCTATGTTAAATCATTGACCCCATAACTTTACACTGTTCTCTAATAAGCTTTGAGAGGAAAAGAGGAAAAGCGATTGAGAAAAATCTTGTTATTGAGCTTGAGCTTAATGGGGTTGGGGATGCTGCTGTCCTGTAGACCCGATCGCAAACCAGCCTTTTTTCCCTCTTCAAGCGTTTCACCTTCTGCCCAAAAAGACCTCCAATACCAAACCCACCGAATACAACAAAGCATAGTTCACACTCTGTTGATTCCCGCATCAAGTCGTTTTGTGCTGACTCCCGTCATCTCCCCACGATTAAGTTCTCTAGAAAGCTTTGCCCAGAAACACGGAGCGATCGCAGCCATCAATGGAGGCTTCTTCGATCCAGAAAACCAACAATCTACCTCCTATGTGATGCAGCAAGGCGTCTGGGTGGCAGACCCCAGGCAGAACAAGCGACTGATGAACAATCCCAAATTAATCCCTTACTTCCAGAAAATCCTCAACCGGACGGAATTCCGGCGCTACCGTTGTGGTCAAACAATTCGTTATGATATTGCCCTTCACCATGAAGCTTCTCTCACCGGATGCCAACTCTTGGATGCCCTAGGCGGTGGCCCCCGCTTATTGCCAGAGTTGACCGAAGTTCCAGAAGGTTTTGTAGACTTGGCCAACGGTAAAATCATACGAGACCCACTAGGGAGCAAGCGGCCTAATGCTCGAAGTGCGATCGGGATGACCCGTGATGGTAGCCTGCTAGTGGTCATGGTGGCTCAAAAGCCAGAAGCCCCCACCACCTCCGGCTTATCCTTGCCCGCGTTAGCCGCCTTCATGAAAGCTCAAGGCGTTGAGCAAGCCATGAATCTGGATGGGGGAAGCTCCTCTAGTTTCTATTACAAAGGCAAGACGGTTTACGGGAAAGTGAATGAAAAGGGAAATTGGGTCAGGCGGGAGGTTTTTTCTGTTTTACTGATTCAGGAGTGAAAAAAAATACATCTCTAGCTTGGACTTAAAAAAGTACATACTTGCTTAGAGAGAAAAAGGGGAAATCTATCATGTTCAAACAAAGTGCTTTGGCTTGTGTAACCGTGCTAACGGCTTTAACGCTTGGTTCATTGCCTCTTGTCGCCCAGACACCTAGCGAGCAGACACCTTCTACAACTGAGGGAACTGAGGGTACAACGACCGAGCGTCAACTGGACAGCAACGTTCTCCGGAACCTCAATCGCGCCAAAAATTTAGCACGACAAGCAGCGGAAAGGGCGAATGGGGGTTTAGGTTACTATCGCGCTGAAACGTCCATGCATGGGCCAGCGGCTCAGTCCCCCTATGTAGACAATGGGAATGGAACCTGGACATTCACCTTCAAAGGCAGTATGCCAGGTGAGACGACTCCCTCCTATGAGAACGTGGTCACTGTTTCTACAGACGGCAATGTAACCATGGACTACAACGGCCCTGTTCGTGCGAGTACGCCATAACAGCTACACACCTGTTGTTCGATTGTTTTCCTGTGAACATCGGTGTCAGGGTTCAGGAGTCAATCAGGAGTGAGTTTCCTTCTCTATACCATCTCTTCGGCCCTGACACTTTTGTAAAAGAAATTTTGGCATTTTGTCCTTACAAGAGTTCACCGTCTCTCAGAGGGTTTCTCAAAGACGGCGATAGAAAAGCATAGGTTTGAATTAATATCCGTTTGAGGTGTTTTCAACGCAAACTAAAAGAAAGAAACCCTATGTATGACTATGCAATCATTGGCGCTGGCTCAGCCGGTTGTGTGCTGGCGAACCGCCTCACGGAAGAGTCTAAAACTACAGTATTACTGCTAGAAGCAGGGGCATCCGATCAACCGCAAGCCATTCATATTCCTGCGGCTTTCTCCAAATTATTGAAAACCGAGTATGACTGGGCTTATTACACTGAAAAACAAGCTTACCTAAATAACCGAGAGCTTTACTGGCCTCGTGGAAAGGTACTGGGTGGAAGTAGTTCCCTGAACGCCATGATTTATATTCGGGGCAACAGCCTCAACTATGACCATTGGCATGATTTAGGCAATGAAGGATGGAACTCTTCTCAAGTCCTTCCCTATTTCAAAAAAGCCGAAAATCAAGAGCGTGGGGCTTGCCAATATCACGGTACAGACGGGCTGCTGAATGTCGGAAATTTGCGCTACATCAATCCACTTTCTTCTGTTTTCTTGGAAGCTTGTCAAGAGGTGGGATGGCCTGAAAATCGCGATTTTAATGGGTTGCAACAGGAAGGCTTCGGTTTTTATCAAGTCACTCAAAAAAAAGGCAAGCGTCATAGTACTGCTGCTGCTTATTTAAAACCAATCCGGCATCGCTCCAACCTCACGATTCAAACTCGTGCCCAAGTTACGCAGTTAATGTTTGAAGGCACAAAGATTGTTGGTTTAACCTACATTCAAAACGGTAAAATCCATCAAATTTCCATCTCCAAGGAAGTGATTTTAAGTGGGGGAGCCATTAACTCTCCTCAGCTATTGATGCTTTCGGGAATTGGTGCGGCTGAACATCTTCAGGATTTGGGTATTCCTATAGTCGTGGATTTACCTGGAGTAGGGCAAAATCTGCAAGATCATCTGGCTGTACCTGTAGCTTACCAATGTACTCAACCCCTATCTCTGGAGAATGCCAAAACACCTGACAATTTTCTGAAATACCTACTTTTGAAAAAAGGGCCGCTCACGTCTAATGTGGGGGAGGCTGGCGGTTTTGTAAAAAGCAAACCGGATTTGTCTTGCCCTGATCTGCAATTTCTTTTTGCTCCCGTTTACTTCTTAAATCATGGTTTTACCAAACCTGAAGGGCATGGATTTACTTTAGGGCCAGCTTTGTTGTATCCCCAAAGCAAGGGCAACATTAAATTACGCTCAAATAATCCCTTAGAACCACCCCTGATTCAGCCCAACTACTTAGCCAATGAAGCCGATTTACCGCCTTTAGTAGAGGGCGTAAAAATAGCTCGGAAAATCGTACAAGCGAGAGCGTTTGATTCATTTCGGGGAGAGGAATTAGTCCCTGGAGATCAGGTACAGCAGGAAGAAGATATCCAGGAATTTATTCGCAACCATGCCCAAACGTTATATCACCCAGTAGGTACCTGTAAGATGGGCAATGATGCAATGGCGGTAGTTAACTCTCGACTCCAGGTTCATGGAGTACAGGGGCTTCGGGTTGTGGATGCGTCGATTATGCCTTCCATCGTTGGAGGTAACACCAATGCTCCTACTATTATGATTGCTGAAAAAGCCGCCGACCTGATTAAAAAAAGTACCTAGTACCGCTTCGCGGAATTCAAAAGTCAAAACTCAAATAAACTAGCTATATTTGATTGCTCATTACGAAATCATCTATGTTTTATCCCATTAGGGCAGTATTACCCTGGCTGGCACTGCTGTTAAGTAGCACCAGCCTATTCTTAAGTAGCTGGATTGTGATCCCAGCTCCCACTATGTCTCTCCTACCCTTGGGAGTGGGCGTACCCGAAGTCAGCCCTTGGCTAGTAGTCCTGAATGTGATTGCGGTGGGAGTGTCATGGTTAGGAGGACACCAAAGTTGGTTGCAACGCTGGACTTTGGGCGCGAGTTTGCTCGGACTTGTCTTAAGTATTTTGCCTTTGGTACAACTACCTGCCACTGAGCAGCAGATGTCAGGAGTGATGCGTGATAGCTTAGGTGCAAACTATGAACAGCAGATTCCCCCATCGGTGCAAATTCAGTTGCGCCCTCATCCCTTTATCCTCGCGGATGCCTTCCGAGGCATCCCTCAGCTACCGGTACGCTACACCCCGGATATCCAATTTGCCGCCCCCGATGGCGTACCGTTGAATCTGAATATCTACCGCCCTCCCCAAGTGGGACAATACCCTGCCATTGTGATTATTTATGGAGGGGGTTGGCAAAGCGGTAGCGCCTCCCATTATGCAGACTTCAGCCGTTACATGGCACATCGAGGTTATACGGTGTTTGCGATCGCTTATCGTCATGCACCCCGTTACCAGTTTCCGGCTCAACTTGATGATGTCCGTGCTGCACTCACCTTTATCCAGCAGCACGCCGCTGAGTATGAAACCGATATCACCCGCATCGCCTTACTCGGACGTTCCGCCGGAGGACATCTGGCGATGTTAACCGCCTATCAACCCGATGCTTTACCTGTCCGGGCGGTTGTGAGCTACTATGGGCCATTCAACCTCACTCAAGGATACCGAGACCCACCCAAACCCGATCCCTACAATGTCCGTGCAGTACTCGAATCCTTTTTAGGGGGTTCACCGGATGAACAACCTGAAAAATACGTTAAAGCGTCACCCATCACTTATGTGACACGCCCACTCCCACCGACGCTACTCGTGCATGGCAGTCGCGACCATATCGTCGAAGTACGCTTTGCGCGGAATATGCACAAACGCCTGCTTGCAGCCCAGAGTAAGGCTATCCTGCTGGAAATTCCTTGGGCAGAACATGCCTTCGACGCCATCTTTCACGGCCCTAGCAATCAGCTAGCCCTCTACTATACCGAGCGTTTCTTAGCTTGGGCACTTCACTAAAACTTACCCCCCATCTCCTCATTTTCAGTAATTATGCGGAGCAAGATTCGGCAATACGGCTGAGGTACAGTGCTATTACTGAGTTCATCATTGAGATAGGATACAAGCTAGTACAAGAAGGCAGAAGGAAGAAGGCAGGAGGCAGAAGGAAAGAAAGTTTATACAGTAAGCTTTTTAAGCTTTTTCAACTGGATAGTTATTTCCGCCATGCTGCACTAGCTGTCGTTGGGAAAATCTTTAACACAGCTTTACATTAAACTCAGCCATTACACTTAACACCCAGGCATTAAATGTTACACTGAATTTCACATCGTTGAGTAATTTTACATAAAAATTGATAGTGACGCCAGCAGTCATACTTTTAGGCATCTCCACACCACTCCAGTTATTCCTTGACTGCTGCTCCACAAGCCAAAGTTTTTGATTCAGGTGTTCTGCCAAATCGTGTGACGCATGTGACGCAATGGCGTCGGGTGCTGAGTGTCGTTACGGACAGAGCTTTTGAAGTGAGCCAAACGTTTCAAAAGCTGCCAATGCGTGCGTCTGTATAACGAACCCAGTGAGAAAAGTTCCTCCCGAACCAGGACTTAGCCAGGGTGTCCTCATCGCTGCAATCTGACTGATGTCAACGTCTTACCTAAGGTAGTCCCGTTCTCTCATGAAAAATCAATTCGATCAAGCTCTAGCCAAAACCCATTCGCAAGGACAGTATGAAGCGGCGATACAACCGTTTTCCGACTTGGCGGCTAAGCAGCCTCAAGATGCGAAAATTCGCATGTGGCTAGGTGCAGCCTCTCGTGAAGCTGGTGATTTGGACAAAGCTAGAGCTGAATTGCGAGAAGCGCTCCGACTGGCGGGTGATTCGGCAACGGCTGACTTAGCTCGCACGGCGTTAGTTCAACTGGAGAACGAGTCTTCAGGCAGTCTGAGTCATCCCCCTATCGGGACTCCGGGAAGTCATCAAAATCTGGGGCAACTCTCTATGCCCCAAGGGTTTACGAGTACGCTGAAGAACCCGCCATTTAGCATAGCGCTCTCTAGTCAATCCCGTCAGGAATCGAGTCCTCCCTGGTGGCGGCAATTGCGATGGAGTACGAAAGCCACCCTTTTGGCGATCGCATTTGGCACACTTCCTGCGCTCGGAATTGGCGCAACCAGCTACTACCTCACCAACCAAGCGATTACCACCCATGTTGCCCAAACGGGTCAAAGCCCCACCACCACGATGTCAGAGCTGAAGGCACAACTATTGCTGACTCTCATGCTTGGAACGGGGGGAACCGTATTATTAGTCGGTGCGATCGCAGCTTTCCTCTCCCACCGCGCCTCGCGTGAAATTAGTGCCGCCACCGACGCCGTGGAGAAATTAGGTCGGGGAGAACTCAATACTTACCTCCAGGTGCAAGGGGAAGACGAATTATCCACCTTAGGCACTCATATTAACCAACTCGCAGACCAACTTCAGCTTCAATTTAGCCAACAAGCGGCTGAGGTAAAGCAAGAACTGCTCTTAAATTCCATTTCCTCCAGCATTCGAGAAGCCTTCGACACCCAAGACATGTTCACGACGGTGGTGGGAGAAGTCCGTGCCGCTCTAAAAGCCGATCGCGTCATTGTCTATCGCTTCAATCCAGACTGGAGTGGTACCATGATTGCCGAATCCGTGGGTCGGGGTTGGCCTCCTTCTCTCGGTGCTCAAATTAATGACACCTGTTTTAAAGATCGATACGTCATTCCTTACCAGAAAGGCCGGATTCGAGCCACTAACGATATTTACAATGCTGGTTTATCCGATTGTCATATCCGACAACTAGAAACCTTTTCCGTCAAAGCGAACTTAGTCGTACCGATCATTGCAGACCGACAGCTTCATGGTTTACTGATTACCCACCAGTGTTCTGGCTCTCGAACCTGGAAGGAAACCGAAATTGATTTCTTAAAGCAAGTCGCCACCCAGATGGGCTTTGCCCTGAACCAAGAAATCCTGCTTAAGAAGGAAGAAACTCTCCGAAAGCAGCAAGAAGCGGAAGCTGAACGGGCACGGTTGTTGAATGAAATCACCTCCAACATTCGGGAGTCCCTAGATACCGACTATATTTTCAACACCGCCGTGGTGGAGACTCGCGCTGCCTTGCAAGCTGATCGCGTGGTGGTTTATCGCTTCGAGTCGGAAGGACACGGCATGATTGTTGCTGAATCTGTGGCGCGGGGTTGGCCTAGTGCCTTGGGGTTGCAAATGGCTAACCCCTGTTTTGAGAATCGCTATGTCATCCTTTACGAGAAAGGTCGAGTCAAAGCTAATGAGGATATTTCCAAAGCTGATTTGAGCGATTGTCACTTAAGGCAACTGGAAACCTTATCGGTGAAAGCGAATCTGATCGTACCGGTGATTGTGGATCGACAGCTTCATGGCTTATTGATTGCCCATCAATGTTCTGCTCCCAGGACGTGGAAAGAAATCGAAATTGATTTCTTCAAGCAAGTCGCCAATCAGGTAGGGGTGGCATTAGACCAAGCCATGCTGCTTCAACAGCAAGAAACCCTGCGAAAACAGAAAGAAGCCGAAGCCGAACGCGCTCGGTTATTGGCAGAGGCGGCGGAGATGGCAGCTCTTGAGCAGCGTCAACAACAAGAAGCCGAAGCCAAACGCGCCCGCGCCTTTGCTGAAATGACCAAGCAAATTTTGCGATCGCTCAACTTGGAAGATATCTTCAGCACCACTGTGCGACAGGTAAAACAAGCCTTGAAAGCCGACCGAGTCTTAATCTACCGCTTCGATTCCGACTGGAGTGGCACCATGATTGCCGAATCCGTGGACTCGAATTGGACAATCGCCTTAGGGGCAGAGGTAGAGGATACTTGCTTTAAAGGAAATCATGGCGGACTCTACCGCAAAGGTCGCGTTCGAGCAACGAATGATATCTATCAGGCCAATTTGACCAAATGTCACATTAAGTTACTCGAACGCTTTGAAGTTAAGGCCAATCTAGTCGCCCCGATTCTGATTCGGGATGAGTTGCTCGGTTTACTGATTGCCCATCAGTGTGCAAAGCCACGAGATTGGCAAGAGGAAGAAATTAATTGGTTGGCACAAGTGGCGACGCAGGTAGGAATTGCGATCGAGCAAGCCACCCTCTTGGATCAAAGAGAGCAAGCGCGTCAGGAAGCTCAAGCGAGCTTTCAGGAGCAACGCCAGCAAAAAGAAGCACTCCAGCGTCAACTGGCAGAATTGCTCAGCGAAGTCAAAGGAGCCGCTAAGGGCGACCTCACCGTTTTCGCTGAGGTGAAAGAGGGGGAAATCGGCACGGTTGCAGACTTTTTCAATTCCATCATTGCCAGTCTGCGTGGCATTGTGACTCAGGTGAAACAAGCGGCTGTGCAAGTCAATGTATCCTTGGGAGAAAACGAAGGAGCCATCCGTCAACTCTCCGATCAAGCCCTAACACAGGCAGAAGAGATTACCCGTACTCTCGGTTCCGTCGAACAGATGACGCTTTCCATTCAAGCTGTTGCGGAAAGTGCCCACCGCGCCGCCGCCGTTGCTCGCTCAGCCTCCACCACCGCCCAAGCCGGTGGACAAGCAATGGAGCGCACGGTGCAAGGAATTTTAAAATTGCGAGCCACTGTGGGTGAAACTTCAAAAAAGGTGAAGCGTTTAGGTCAATCCTCCCAGGAAATTTCCAAAGCCGTTTACTTGATTCAACAGATTGCTCAAGCGACTAACATGCTAGCGCTGAATGCTGGGATTCAAACGGCACGAGAAAATGAGGATGTCCAAAGCTTTACAGCAGTTGCAGAGGAAATCAGTGAATTGGCTGAGCGTTCAACTGCTGCCACTCAAGAAATTGAATACATTGTGGAAACTATCCAACGAGAAACGAATGAAGTGGTTGAGGCCATGGAATTGGGGACTTCTCAGGTTGTAGAAGGCACATATTTGGTGGAAGAAACCAAGGATAGCCTCGGTCAGATTTTAGAGGTATCTCATCAGATTGATGAGTTAGTGCAATCGATTTCGAGTGCAACGGTGTCTCAAGCGCAAACCTCTTTAGCTGTTACCAACTTGATGCAGAAGATTGCTAGGGTTTCTGAACAAACCTCTGAATCTTCCCATCAAATTTCTCGCTCTTTGCAGCAAACCGTAGCTGTTGCCCAAGAACTCCAATCTTCGGTAGGGGTTTTCAAAGTGGATACCGACAATTCATACGGGTTTTAGCTTTGACGCCCTTCGCGCAGCGTTCTTTGCAGGAGTACTTTAGTTCACGGCTTAAGTCAGTGACATCCTCGTTAAGTTCTTGTGACCAAAATTATGGGATTCAATCTGCGTAACTATTGCTCCGCCGTCCTTCTAGGACGGCTTTTTCTTGATCTTCAATTTCCTAATTAGCTCTCTAAGAACATCAGACAGGGAATCACCGCGCCTGAAAGGCCGGTGAGGATGTCAAATCCTCCTACAGCATTGTATAGGTGCTGCATATCTTCCAGAAATTAATCGACAATGACATAAGCATGAACCGATTTCCCACGGGGGAGCAAATTCGACAACTAGCTAGAGGTGCAATCGATGGAACACCATAAAGGAAAAGCGAAACGAACATCTCGGCGCAATTTTTTGGGGCAGGCACTAACCGCAGCAGGAACAGCGATAGCTGCCCCCTCATTACTCAATCAGGCTACAGCAGCAAAGGAAGCTCGCTCTATGCAATCCCCTGAAGGTGAAATGGCAATAAAACTTATGGTAAATGGTGAGGCGCGATCGCTGACCATTGAACCACGAGTTACACTTCTAGATGCTCTGCGCGAACGATGGGAACTTACAGGCAGTAAAAAAGGCTGCGATCATGGTCAATGCGGAGCCTGTACGGTTCTCGTTGATGGACAGCGAGTGTACTCCTGCCTCTCCCTCGCCGTGATGCAAGAGGGCAAGCAAATTGTCACCGTTGAAGGACTTGCCAAGGGCGATGTTCTCCATCCCGTGCAAGCGGCGTTTATCGATAATGATGGCTTTCAGTGCGGCTATTGCACACCGGGGCAGATTTGTGCCTCAGTTGCCCTCCTCGATGAAATTAAACGAGGTTGTGCTAGTTCGGTAACCTCAGATCTAAACCGTCCGCCGCAACTTGGGGAACTCTCGGAAGCGGAAATTAAAGAGCGATTGAGTGGTAATCTCTGTCGATGCAGTGCTTACAACGGTATTGTTGCCGCCGTACAGCAAGCCGCCGGACAAACCCCTCCCTCTGCCGCTGCAACCATGATGGTAACTGAACCACAGGAGATGCCAGGATGAACAAATTTTCCTACATCCGTGCCACTTCCGTCAAAGATGCGGTGCAACGGGCGTCTACTGACAAGAATGCCCTGTTTATCGCAGGCGGTACGAACCTAGTTGACCGTATGAAAGTCTTTCTGGATGAGCCATCGCAACTCATCGACATTTCTCGGTTGGAGATGCAGCGCATTGAACCCATAGCTGGGGGCGGTTTACGCATCGGCGCATTGGTGAGTAATACGGCAGTAGCCGACCATCCCGATGTTCGACGCAACTATCCGATGCTATCGCGTGCGATTTTGTCCGGTGCGTCTCAGCAAATTCGCAATGTCGCCAGCGTTGGCGGTAATCTCCTGCAACGCACACGTTGCCCCTATTACTACGACACCGCTTTCGCCTGCAATAAGCGGGAACCGGGAAGTGGCTGTCCTGCGGCAACGGGAATTAACCGAATGCACGCACTTTTTGGAGCTAGCGACCAGTGTATCGCCGTTCATCCCTCGGATATGTGCATTCCCCTGGCGGCTTTGGATGCTGTTGTTGAGGTAGAAGGGCCAAAGGGTAAGCGGCAAATCCCGTTTACAGACTTTCACCGTTTACCGGGGGATACACCCCAATTAGACGCCAACTTGGAGCCAGGGGAACTGATTATTGCCGTTGTGGTACCACCCGTGCCATTTGCCAAGTCGGGTGTGTATCTCAAGTTGCGGGATAGGGCTTCCTATGCTTTTGCGTTGATTTCGGTGGCGGCTGCTCTTGATATGACAGGCGACAGCATCAAAGATGTACGTCTGGCAATGGGTGGCGTTGCCCACAAGCCTTGGCGTCCCACCGAAGCAGAGAAGTTTCTCATTGGCAAACCCGCTAATGCCGAAACATTCCAGCAGGCGGCAGAAATTGCTTTACAGGGAGCTAAACCTTTGGCTCACAACAGCTTCAAAGTCGAATTAGCTAAACGTGCCATTAAGCGATCGCTCGCAGTATCAGCCAAAGGAGGAGGTGTAGCATGAATAAAGTAATTGGTACTTCCGTTAACCGCAAAGATGGACGCGCTAAGGTAACGGGTACGGCGACTTATGCGGCAGAACACCAAATTCCGGGACTGGTTCACGGATATCTCGTTACGGCGACGATTGCCAATGGGCGGATTAAAAGCATCGACACCAGCGCAGCAGAAACGGCACCGGGAGTAATTGCTGTTTTCACCCATAAGAACGCCCCCAAGGTGTTCACGCCCGCCAATAACTTCATGACCTCCAAAATTTACGAGGCTCGTCTGCCTCTGTCAGATGATAAAGTTCACTATGGTGGGCAAATTATTGGCTTGGTGGTAGCAGATACATTTGAGCGATCGCGTCACGCCGCACATCTCGTCAGAGTCGAGTACGAGACACAAAAGCCATTAATTGAAGCTAAGAACGCCACCTTCAAGCAAGCTCCGCCCTACATGGGTGAGGAGTTTAAGTTCGAGAAGGGGCAGTTTGCCACAGGGATGGCAAGCGCAGCAGCAAAAGTCGAGGCGACTTACACGACTTCCACAGAACTGCACGCCGCGATGGAACCCCATGCCATCATTGCCCAATGGCAAGGGCAGGACTCGCTCACCGTCTACGAACCTTCCCAGTGGGTGATGGGTACCCAGCGCACTTATGCCGAACTGTTCGGTCTTCCTTCGGAAAAGGTACGCATTGTTACGCCCTTCCTCGGTGGTGGTTTCGGTTCCAAAGCCTTCCCCTGGCCTCATGGCATTCTCTGTGCAGCAGCTGCACGTCAACTCCAGCGTCCCCTAAAGGTTGTTCTCCACCGACGGCAGATGACCGCTAACGCCGGACATCGCTCTGAAACCGAGCAAACGATTCGTTTGGCGGCAAATGCAGATGGTATGTTGAGTGCGATCGCTCACGAGGCGAAATCCAGCACATCGCCGGTGGATGTCTTCACAGAGCCTTGTACAGGTATCACCCCAGCGATGTACGCCGCACCTAACATGCGGCTGAACCAGGAACTAGCCGTGATGAATGTGGGTACGCCGACATTCATGCGTGCGCCAGGAGAAAATCCAGGGATGTGGGCACTGGAATCCGCGATGGATGAACTAGCTTGGTCGCTGAAGCTAGACCCGGTGGAACTGCGCCTCAAAAACGAAGCTAAGAAACATCAGCGGAGGGGACGGCCATTCTCAGCCAAGCATTTTGCTGATTGCCTGAAAGTTGGTGCAGAACGTTTCGGCTGGAAGGATAGGACAATGCAGGTGCGATCGCTGACCCGCGACGGTAAACTCATCGGTTGGGGGGTGGCAGGTGCTACTTTCCCTGGTTATCGAGGCAAAGCGTCTGTCAAGGTGCGGCTTTTACCAGACGGCAAGGTGCATGTCCTCACTGCGGGGAATGACATGGGTACGGGTGCATACACAATGGTCGCAGTTACAGCGGCAGAGGCACTGGGGGTACCTGTCGAAAACATTCGCGTGGAGATGGGAGATTCCCTCCTACCAGATGGGGGAATGGCAGGGGGTTCCATGATGACGGCAACCCTCGCCCCAGCAGTGATGCAAGCCTGTCAGGACGTACTCAAAGCCGCTAATTGTACGACCGCATCGGATGCTTGTGCAGCCCTGCGTCAGAACGGACGGGCAGCGTTTGAGGCGACAGCTTCCTCTGCTCCCGGTGAGGAGGGGAAGAAATGGGCATTTCAGTCTTGGGGTGCCCACTTCTGCGAGGTTGCGGTGGATGAAGAAATCGGACGCCTGCGGGTCACGCGCTGGGTGTCAGTGATGGACGTTGGGCGAGTGATGAATGCTAAGACTGCTGCAAGTCAGGTCCGTGGCGGGGTAATTATGGGGATTGGGCAAGCGCTGATGGAAGAATGTCACTTTGACCCCAATCTTGGTAATCCCGTCGTTTATGACCTTGCAACTTATCATTTTCCAGCTCATGCCGATATTCCGCGCATTGAGGTAGCGTTTGTGGGTGAACCCGATCTGAACTTTAACCCAGTGGGCGCAAGGGGTGTGGGTGAGATTGGAATTACGGGGGTTTCGGCTGCTGTTGCTAATGCGGTTTACCACGCGACGGGTAAGCGGTTGCGGAGTTTACCGTTGACACCGGATAAGTTGATTGGTTGAAATAGCCTGCGGTTTAGCATGAGAGATTAGCGTGTTAGACCGCAAGTTGCAAGAGATGTTGATGGGTATTCAATGTTAGGCTAATGTTCAGGTTGAGGGAGAGTTCTCAGTATTAGACAATGCAGCCATGGCGAAAATTTGGAAAGAAGAAAGAAGGCGCATTGAAGGCTGGATTGATAGTGGTTGTCCAATGTGGGGCGATGCACCTCCTGCCGAATTCTCCCCTGCTCCATTACTAATTCCAGAATGGACATATTGTGTCCATGTTTGTGGGTTCACATTCCAATTCTGGTCAGTCAAGCAAATTCAAGAATGTTTAGACTTCTACTCTCGAAAACTCCATCCAAGTTCTCGCAGGCATGTATCAGAGGAAACTCTCTACCATATTCCTAATCGCACTATGCTCCAACGATGGTACGAGAGGTTACCGCTCTATCTACGAAAAGAAGGTAAACGACAACAAGTTGTGAAAGCTTTAGAGAAGGCTTTGAAGCAATTTGGGGACGAGCCATCGCTTCCTACACATTTACCAAAGGTAACAAGCCTGCCCGAAAGATATAGCTATGTATACTGGTGTACTAGATGTAGCAAACTATTAGGGCAAGGTCGCTGTCTGAAATGCAAAAAGAGACGTTCCCGACCTGGGTATCGAGTCGCTCATTGTAATAGTTGTAATACGCCATTAGGACAAGGAGATTGTCAAAGTTGCCAAAATTTCAGAGGAAAAGTAGTAGAAACGTAGACCAGATTTTAGGGTCATAGAATGCCAACACAATGTCTTCTTTAGGAACACCAGTGAGCTCGCTCATCGCTGTAGGTTGGGTTGATCTAAGGAAACCCAACATGACTTCTATCCACTGATATTCCAGTCTTGTGGAAAGGCAAGCGCTGCATTAAGCAGTCTAACGAGACTACCGCACCGAAACGAAGCTTACTTATTGTCGGGTTACAAAGGCTATCTGTGTCGAGTTATTGGGAATATTAACCTGCCGGCAACGGCTCACGCCACAGCAAAATCAGTGTACTGTCGAGTTTTAGGGTCATGAAATGCCAAGACAATGTCTTCTTTAGGAACACCAGCACGTACTAACTCCGTTGCTATTCCTTCTTCCGTCCAATCCTCTTCGATCCAAAACTTTCCATCACGAATACGGACGTAAACCGTCATTCCTGTAACCCGCTCCCCATTCTGCCAACCGAGATTCATCCAAATGTAATGTCCTTTGCGCTCATCTTCAATTAGAAAAGTTTCTAACTCAGAATTAGGACGGCGATTACACAACTCAATATACTCAGCCAAAATACGCTTCAATAGCTTTGGATATTCAGTTAGTTTATCCATTGCACAATCTCCTCTAGCTCTGTATCCACAACAATAAGCGGCAATTGATGTTTATTGACGATGAGTTGAATCACATCTTGATTGAAGAAAGTTTTGTACGCTACGACACTTACTGCGACGTATAATTTACGGTCGGGTGCGGTTTCCTCCAAAAGATAACGGTAGATGTCGTACTGACCAAGAGCTTCTTTTAGATCCTGCAACTTGGATGCACCGATGAAACTCTTCACCTCTACCACAATTTTATGACCAGCGCGTTCAGCCGCAATAGGACGTTCAGCCCCTAAGTCAGCATAAAGCTTAGTTTTTCGGTACTCAATAACGTAGGAATCATCGGTAACAGACCAACCATCTTTGATCAGTGCATTTTTAACAGCATTATGGATGAAGTCTAGTCTAGGCATAGCATCAGTACAAGTCAGACCTCAAAGCGTTTGAGCTAACTAAGAGTTCTAGTCAATGTGCTGCGATCGCAACTTTTTGGGAGATTAACAAAATTTCACGCTGATTATTAGCTTACGAAGTCACGCCAAGCATGGAAACAAGTATAAATAAACAATAAAAAGGTCAAATTGATAAAGTGTCAAAACCTACTAGAGACAAAGTTGCTATCATCGGTGCCGGCCCAGGTGGTTTGGCTACTGCTATCGCCCTCCAAAAACAAGGGTTCGACGTTCAAGTTTACGAAAAAGCACAAGAATTTCGTCCGGCTGGCACTGGTTTAGGTTTGCTTCCAAATGGATTGAACTGTCTCGAAGCAATCGAGCCAGGACTAGCCGAATCTCTCAAACGTTCGGGCTGCCAGGTTCGCCAAGCAATTTTAAAAAATATTAATGGAGAAACAATTCATGCTAACTCAACCAGCCGGTATTTGGAGAAATACGGACATCCATTAATGACGGTTTGGTGGTGGCGTTTGCAGCAAACTCTTGCCTCAAGGCTGCCCTCCGATATCATCCACCTCAATCATCACTGTACTCGGTTTGAACAAAATGATAGTGGTGTAGAAATATACTTTGATAACGGAAAAAGAGTACATGCAGATTTACTAATTGGAGCTGATGGATTAAAATCTGCGATTAGAAAAAAATTAATCGGAGATGGGGAGCCTCGTTATCTGGGGAGTATATGTTGGCGCTCTGTCATCAAGTACAATCATGAGCTGCTTAATCCCGATGAAATGGCATTTATAAAAGGCAATAAACAGCTCATGTACCTTCTTAACGTAGGGGATGAACATATCTGTTGGATAACGCGCAAGTTATCTCCAGATTGCTCTCTTTCTCAGAGTGCTGCTGAAGTTAAATCTCGCGTCCTCAATGAACTCGCTGGCTGGGGAGAATCCTTGCGTGCGATCGTGGAAGCAACAGCAGCGGAGAAAATCTTAGAAGGGCCTACTTGCGACAGACTACCGTTGAATAGCTGGAGCCAAGGTAGGGTAACTCTCTTAGGTGATGCTGCCCATCCGATGGCACCCGCATTGGCACAGGGAGCTAATACCAGTTTTGAAGATGCATACGAACTGGCTCACAGCCTTTCCAATTCATCTAGCATTGAAGAAGCTCTCTGTAGTTACGAGAAGCGTCGCATTGAGCGCACACAAATTATCCAATCTCGCAGCGCTTCGGGTGAGATGCGCTACTATGAAACCGACAGTGAGGCATCTTCTAGACCAAGCTCGCCTCAAGCGACCAATAATGATTTTCAAGATTGGCTTTGTAACTATCAACCCTCTGTGAGCCGTTAAATTTTTGGTTCTTTCTTAAAAAGATTTTAGGACTTACGCAAAAGCCCCCCTATCCCCCCAGTCTCTGGGGGGAACTGGATTTACTCTCCCCAATATTGGGGGTTGGGGGGGCAAAACAATGGTGTTTGCGTAAGTCCTGATTTGTCACTGCTACGCTTTTATGTAATCGCAACTATCATCAAGACTACTGGTTCCGTTTATCCCTCCGATCGCATCCTCAATTTGCCGATCGCACCCAACAAGTTACTGTAAATTGATAGATGCCCGTTGCAAACCGACTCGAAAGGAAAACACGCAATGGCAACAATGAAAGCAGTACGCATCCACACTCATGGTGGGCCGGAAACCTTAGTTTACGAAGACGCTCCTCGACCGACACCATTAACGAACGAGGTTTTAATTCGCGTTCGTGCGGCGAGTGTGAATCCGATTGATTGGAAAATTCGCGATGGCTACGGTCAAGACATATTTAACCACCAAATGCCATTGATTCTGGGCTGGGATGTTGCAGGAACCATTGAAGCCGTTGGTCCGGAAGTGGATAAATTCAAGCTGGGAGATCCAGTCTATGGCTACACCAGCTTGCTTCGCGATGGTGCTTATGCCGAGTTTATCGTCGCCAAGCAAGAAGAAATTGCCTTGAAGCCTGCATCGCTCGATTTCATACAAGCCGCCGCTATCCCGATCGCCGCACTGACAACATGGCAAGCGCTGTTTGATACGGCTGCTCTTCAAGTAAATCAAAAGGTGCTCATTCACGCTGCATCCGGTGGTGTCGGCTCGATAGCGGTGCAATTGGCGAAGGCAAAAGGAGCTTATGTCATCGGTACAGCATCGGCACGCAATGCCGACTTTGTCCGTGAATTGGGAGTGGATGAATTCATTGACTATCAGTCAACCCCGTTCGAGACGGTTGTACACGACGTGGATGTTGTTTTCGACACGATTGGCGGCGACACTCAAGAGCGTTCTTTTGGCGTGTTGCGTACAGGTGGGTTTCTCGTTTCCATTGTCGGTGCCCCATCTCAAGAACTAACCGCACAGCACGATGTGCGAAGTGCGATGCTTCCTGCTCAACCCAATGCCACCCAACTAAGCGAGATTACCCAGCTAATCGATGCTGGAAAAGTCAAGCCTTTTGTCGAGACGGTGTTGCCCCTGAGTCAGGCGCGGCAGGCACACGAGATGAGCCAAAGCGGTCGTACACGCGGCAAAATAGTCTTGCAAGTTGTTGATTGAGCATTGGTTTAAACCTTCTACCCTGTTGGCTCACCAGGAATGCGACAACAGTAGCGATCGCCATTCACATTATGAAAGAGTTACAAGATATTGTTGCAGCCTTTGAGAAGGTTAAAAGTGGCGGTCAAACAGCAGCCCTTGCTACCCTCGTCAAAGCCTCTGGCTCTACTTATCGACGCCCTGGTGCGCGAATGCTGATGACATCACAAGGACAGATGGTAGGTTCCCTCAGCGGGGGTTGTCTAGAGGGTGATGTTTTTGAACAGGCTCAATCGGTCATGACTTCAGGCAAACCCATCGTTGTGCAGTACGACACTATGTCCGAAGAGGACATTATCTGGGGACTCGGACTGGGTTGCAATGGCATCGTCCAAATTCTCATTGAGCGAGTAGAGGAAGAGAGTCCGTTAACTCAAATCTTGCACCACCCCCCTAACCTCCAGACTTCGTCTCGCTTTGCTATCACTAAAACTCCCGCTTATCAAGGGGAGAACTCCAAACCGAAATTGCCTTCCCCCCTTAGTAAGGGGGGACTGAGGGGGGTAAACCATCTGGCGTTTTTGGCTGAGTGCCTCCACCAACGGCAGGCAGGAGTTCTGGCAACGGTGTTTCACGTTGAGGGGCAAGTCAAGGCAGAAGTTGCAACCCGTTTAATGCTGTATCCAGATGGGACACTCAAGAGTGACATCGAAGATGCCGATTTAGTGGCTCAAATCCGCGACGATGCCTGGAAAGCGCTCAATGATAATCGCTCAACGGTAAAAGCGTATCCATTACTGGCAGGTAAAGCCGAGGTTTTTATCGAAGTCATCCAGCCGCCAGTGCCGCTGATGATTTTTGGAGCCGGTCACGATGCCGTACCATTGGTACGCTTGGCGCAAGAATTGGGATGGTATGTGACAGTTGTTGATAACCGAAAAGTTGAGACGACACGAGAGCGGTTTCCCAGTGCAGATGAAGTTATTCTTTCGCGTCCAGAAGGTATAAGCGAATCCGTCTCTCTACACAACTGCACAATGGCTGTAGTCATGACTCATAATTACCTTCATGACCTTGAAATCTTAAAAACCATTTTGTTTTCTCCTGTGCGATATTTAGGTATTCTCGGCCCCAAAAGCCGCACCGAAAAACTACTTAAAGACCTACAAGAACAAGGAATTATCCCAACCGAAAACCAACTGCAACGCTTATACAGTCCCGTTGGACTTAACATTGGTGCGGATACGCCCGAAGAAATTGCTCTATCCATTGTGGCTGAAATTCAAGCTGTTCTTACTAATCAGTCAGGAGGGTTACTCAGAAACAAATTAGGCCCCATTCATGACTAAGGAATAGCATGAATTCTCGTACTGTTGGTCTGATTATTCTGGCAGCAGGAGCATCTACTCGCATGGGTACTCCAAAACAATTGTTAACCTACCGAGGATGTAGTTTGATTCGCCACATGGCAGAAGTGGCAATTGCCTCAGTCTGCCAACCCATTGCAATTGTTCTGGGGGCAAATGGGGAACGAATTAAGCCGGAAATTAGCCAATTGCCCCTACAAATCGTAGAAAATCAACAATGGCAGGAGGGAATGAGTTCTTCGATTCAGGTTGGACTTGAAGCCCTGCTTGCTGTGAATCAACACTTAGATGCCGTTGCGATCGCACTTTGCGATCAACCCTTCGTTTCGCCCCAAACGCTCAATCAACTTGTTGAGGCATACCATTTAACAGGCAAACCGATTATTGCTTCCGAGTATGCAGGCACATTCGGTGTACCCGCGTTATTCAGTCGTACTTTGTTTGCAGAACTCATGAATTTAAAAAATACTGAAGGGGCAAAAAAAATGATTAAAAGACACATTCACGAAGTTTTTAGTATTCCTTTTCCTGACGGTACAATTGACATTGACACGCCCAATGATTATGAGCAATTACAGTTTCTTTAGATCCCCGACTTCTTAAAGAAGTCGGGGATCTCGTCTTCATTGTGAATTTTGAATGATTATGACTAATTCAATCAATCAACGCAGCTTGTATCAACAAGTCATTCTCGCTCACTCCAAGAAACCTCAGTATCAAGGCAAAACGAACCCGGTACATAGGTATCATCGAGGTCATAACCCAATGTGTGGTGACACGATTGAACTAACCATAGAGTTAAATCACACAGGGGACAGGATTTCTGATATAAAGTTTGAAGGACAAGGTTGTGCGATCGCGATCGCCTCAGCAGATTTGATGGCGGATGCCGTGCGGGGCAAAAGCCTACAAGAAGCTTTAGAGATGGTTCAACAATTCCGTGACATGATGCAAGGAAAAGCAGAGTTTCCTATTGATGTGCGGAAATTAAATGTCTTGCAAGGTATTTCCCAGTTTCCTATACGCATTAAGTGTGCGACACTGGCTTGGCATACTCTCAAAGCAGCACTCGAATCATCCCAAGTCACGGCTTCTACTGCGGAAAGTGAGGAATAGACCTTAACTTTTTTCAGAAATACTTTCAAAGTTGGCTGAGCAACACCGGTAATCGTCCCACCTTTAATCTTCGATGATTGGGCAGATCGGTTTTTGTCCCATCTAAATGGTGGACTTGCCGTACACCAGTATTTTCAGGTATGACTAAGTCTTGTTCCTGCTTGGGATTCCAGACAATCCAGAAGGGTTTACCCTCCTCACTCGTCAACTCGCACATCCAAGTATTCTTTTGATCGGGTTCACACCGTTTCATTCGTGAACCAATCAGCCATTTTTGGATTTGGGCATAAGCCTGGGCGGCAGGTGTTAGGGTTTTTTTATCCTCCTCCACCATCAACATTGTCACGACATTACGGTTATCCCAGGCATACCAGTAAAAACGCTCCATTCCTGAAGCCCAATTCACTAGGTAAGTTCGGGCGACATAAGCCATACTGTCTTCCGCCGAATAGAAGACATTTTCGCCTTTATTACCATACCCAGTTTCGGTGTTCCATAACGGCTTTTGAGCAAGTCCGTGCTTAGCCATTACGTTTTGCACTTCTCGAATTAGGGACAGGCTGTCTTCAGGGGTTTTTTCCTTGCCAATGTAGAAGTGCGCTCCAATCACATCAGCATATTTGCTCCCCCCCTTAGCAAAATATTCGTCAAACCACTTGAACCCACCCCAATCGGCATACAAAGAGGGCGACACGACTGTAATGGATGGATCGACTTGCTTGAGAATCGTGTAAGCCTCACGGGCTAAGGCAACCATCTGGTCA
Source organism: Microcoleus sp. AS-A8 (assembly GCA_039962225.1). NCBI lineage: Bacteria > Bacillati > Cyanobacteriota > Cyanophyceae > Oscillatoriales > Microcoleaceae > Microcoleus > Microcoleus sp. AS-A8. Next base: position 3,743 of record JAMPKV010000024.1, on the reverse strand, counting down.
ACGCTACCACTAAAAAAATGCTTGAGATTGGGTTCGTTCCAAATTTCGTAATAGCGGATTTTACCTTTATAACGAGTGGCAACGGTGCGGACATAGTTGCGCCAGTCGTCTATGTTTTTCGGTTCAGAGGCAGTGGGGCCATCCCCATAAGGAGAGGAGTCGTCTGGGCGTGCCGCCGCCCATTTGGGGGTTATTCCTAGGGTGTAGACGAGTTCGACGCCATGACGCTGAGCGAGTTCTACACAGTAATCTAGGGTTCTGAAATCCCATTCACCTTTTTGTCGCTCCAAATGCGCCCAAAAAGCCAAGCCATGATGAGTTGCGGCATCCCACAATCTCCAAGTTGCTATGGGGACAGCGGGCCAAGGGATTTTATCAGAATCCGCAATGTGCATCCCAAACAGCGATCGCCCAATGGGTTGCGTGGGTATCGTGGTGATTCGCGTATCGCTTAGGTGTGTGGCAGACACCTTGAGGATGGAGGGCTGATTGTAAACAATCACTCCGACCAGGACTAGAGTCGCGAGTGCCAAGAGGACAATCCATTTACGGAACAGGAGGGGAAAGAGTCTCATGATAGATGCCTGTAGGATTTGAGGACTCTTGGTCGCTAACGCTCGCTCGACACGATAACCCTACTCAACTTCAGCTTGTCAACGCGAGCTAATTGAGATTGACTCTTGACTTAACTCGACTTCGATGTTATTACCCCAGAATGATTTGTCACGTTAGGGAAACCATCATTCCTTCCCGTGCGAGAAACCCTCCGTCAAAGGTATCCTTCACTTCCACTTCTACGGTATCGAGGAAATCATCGGAGTGATTTGGCTCGTGGTGAAAGATGGCTAAGCGTTTAGCACCTGCTTGTTTCGCGGCTTTCACCCCTTCCTGCCATGTCGAGTGTCCCCAACCCACCTTCGGTGTTTTTTGGTTGTGGTATTCCTCATCCGTATACATAGCGTCGTAAATGATCAAGTCAGCATCACGACCCAAATGTAGTACATTTTCATCGGGGTGATCAGCGAAATGTTCAGTATCGGTGCAGTAGAACGCCGAATGCCCCTGCCAGGACACCCGATAGCCCATCGCACCATTGGGATGGTTAAGACGACCTGTTTCAATGGTGATATCATCAAGCATCATTGTCTCGCCACAGACGAGGTCGTAGTATTTTAAGTCGGCCTGGATTTCGTTAAAGGGTACGGGGGAATTTATGTGCAAAACGCGATCGCAGAAATGCTGTTGCATGGTTGCCCCCTCTGGCGCAGAACCGTGAATATGTAAGGTATTGCCCTCCGCAAAGGCTGGGATGAAAAACGGCACCCCTTGAATGTGATCCCAGTGATAATGAGTAAAAAACCAATAGGCTTCAATCGGTTGCGTTGGTTCTAAACTTTTTCCTAGCATCCGCAAGCCCGTGCCACCATCAAAAATCAGGCGTTTCCCACCGACGTGCATTTCTACGCAGGAGGTGTTGCCGCCATAACGAACTGTGTCTTTTCCTGGAGAGGGGACACTGCCTCGGACTCCCCAGAATTGAACAACGAACTCAGAGGAAGGAATGGTTTCCATTGGTAAACTAAAACTAAGGCATTAAAGTACGGCACTGACCCTGATGACGCAGCATGTGATCGCATAATACTAAGGCGACCATTGCTTCTACCATAGGCACTGCTCTGGGTAAGACGCAAGGGTCGTGACGGCCTTTCGCGGCTAGTATTGTTTCTGAACCCGCGCTGGTTACAGTGCGCTGTTCTTTTCGTATGGTAGCAGTGGGTTTAAACGCCACTCGCAAAATAATTGTTTCACCGTTACTAATCCCTCCTTGAATGCCACCAGAGCGGTTGGTTACGGTACGAACTGCGCCAGTTTGATCGAGATAAAATTCGTCGTTGTGTTCACTACCGGTCAAGAGCGTTCCGGCAAAACCAGAGCCAATTTCAAAGCCTTTACTGGCGGGTAGGGACATGACACCCTTGGCTAAATCTGCTTCTAGCTTATCAAATACCGGTTCTCCTAGCCCTTTAGGTACATTTCGAGCTACACATTCAACCACACCACCTAGGGAATCTCCACTCCGTCCGATTTGCTCAATGCGTTCGATCATGCGTTCTGCACATTCTGCATCAGGACATCGGGCGATGTTGCTTTCGACTTGTTCTAGAGTCACCGTGTTGGGGTCAACAACGCCTTCTAAATCTTGAATGCGCTTAACGTAACCGACAATTTCCACACCAGCGACTAACTTAAGAATTTTTTTAGCGATCGCACCGGCTGCAACTCGTCCAATTGTCTCTCGTGCCGAAGAACGTCCACCCCCCTGCCAGTTGCGAATGCCATATTTAGCATCATAGGTGGCATCGGCATGAGACGGGCGATAGGTCTGTTGCATCTCGTCGTAATCTTGAGGACGAGTGTCTTTATTTCGCACCATAATCGCGATCGGCGTTCCCAGCGTTTTGCCCTCAAACACCCCGGAAATAATCTCGCAAGTATCGGATTCTTTGCGAGGTGTGGTGATTTTGCTTTGTCCGGGACGCCTGCGATCAAGCTCGACTTGAATTTCTTCGGCAGAAATTTCTAGTCGAGGTGGACATCCATCAATCACGACGCCAACGCCTCCGCCGTGCGATTCCCCAAACGTTGTAATGCGAAACAGATGCCCAAACGTATTGCCCATAGTGCCTTAATTAAAAAGACCTGAGTCTTAAGATTTTAACAGCGATCGCAAAGCCTTTTGAATTTTGAATTCCTCATCCGATTTTTGTTAAAGACTTGCAAGGTCGCTATCAATTGATGAACATTTCGGGAGCAAGTCGATTTAATAAACAGCGGGAGGAAGTCATTGGGCTAGGCGTAAAATTAAGAGTTACACCGAATTGTTAGCTGAGGACTACCAGCATCAACTCGATGAAAAAGCCGACAACTATATCAATTATCAAAAAGTGCGTGGATTTACACAAAGGTCAGATTACTGTGGATAGTGCTGAAGGTGTTGGAACGAAGTTTACTGTAACGCTGCCGAGAAAACGCTATTGTTAGTTATTCCTTGTACTATTAATTTTGAGAGCCTTAGCAACTGTATGGAAGCCTATCTGGAGAAAAACTGCATTTGGGGGGGCACAGGGAGGAAGTGCATAAGTCCGATGAGTTTATCGAAGACAGACAAACAAAAAGCGCCCCCCTTGCGGAGAGCGCTTTTTTTTAAGCTAAATTCTTAAGAATTAGCCATTGATCACAGGAGCGGTTAAAGCCACAGGAGCCGCAACACCAGCCGCCAAGTCGAGGGGGAAGTTGTGAGCATTACGCTCGTGCATTACTTCAAATCCCAAGTTAGCGCGGTTGAGTACATCAGCCCAGGTGCCAATCACGCGACCTTGTGAGTCGATGATGGACTGGTTGAAGTTGAAACCGTTCAGGTTGAACGCCATTGTGCTGATGCCCAATGAGGTAAACCAGATGCCTACTACAGGCCAAGCTGCTAAGAAGAAGTGCAAGCTACGGCTGTTGTTGAAGGAAGCATATTGGAAAATCAACCGACCGAAGTAACCGTGAGCAGCAACGATGTTGTAGGTTTCTTCTTCTTGACCGAACTTGTAACCGTAGTTCTGAGATTCGGTTTCGGTGGTTTCACGCACCAGAGAGCTGGTAACCAGAGAACCGTGCATAGCAGAGAACAAGGAACCACCGAACACACCAGCCACACCGAGTTGGTGGAAGGGGTGCATCAGGATGTTGTGCTC
>JAMPKV010000023.1 GCA_039962225.1 Microcoleus sp. AS-A8 | reverse complement strand
AGCAGAGAACCAGCAACAGGTTCGCGGATACCATCGATGTCCACAGGAGGAGCAGCGATGAAGGCGATGATGAAGCAGGTGGTGGCGGTTAACAGGGTGGGGATCATCAGGACACCGAACCAGCCCACATAGAGGCGGTTGTTGGTGCTAGTTACCCACTCGCAGAACCGATCCCAGACGGAAGCGGTACGTTCGCGTTGTAGTGTGGTTGTCATTTCAGTATGATTGCGGTTGAAATGGAGATTTATGAATGAGTTGGGTAAAAAATCTTTACCTTGGTTCTTATTATTATTTACATTCCTTTACAAAAGCAAGCGGTTTGGCTTCAGGGATTGTAATCATTTTCATAAATTTTACTTATTTAAGCCCTGAACTCAAGCTCAACTCTAGGCTGTGAGCTGTTCTAGGTCAGTCCATCTGTGCCTAGGGGTATAGGTTTTTTGTGAGTGGGTTGTGTGAATCTCTATGGGGGGAGGCGATTGCCAGAGCGGAAGATGGAGCGATCGCTTTTTTGTTCCCCCCAACCCACAATCAGCCATGACCTTCCTTAGTAAGAAGGCGCTGGTCATAAACTCTACTGTGTTTTTCAATCAGGGATTATGCCGCAATACTTCGGACAATTGCACACAACCGAACAGCCTTGGTCAAGCCTTGGAGCCGTACAAGCCATACAACAAGAGGAGCGTCATATCCTCTTCAAGTGTGGCGAACCCTGTCTAACCATTAGTGTGCTCGCACCGAACTTAATTAGGGTACGCATGACGCCGACAGGTGAATTCCTAGCGCATCGGTCGTGGGCGGTGGTGCAGGCGGATGAGCAATGGCCGCTTGCGCCCTTTGAGGTGCAAGAAAAAGCAGATGCGGTAGAAATCAGAACCGAGCAATTGCGTCTCGTTGTCCATCGTGACCCTTGCCGCATTCAGTTCTTTGACTCACAAGGACAGCCTTTTGCTCAAGACGCCGACCCAGCAATGGGCTGGCGGGAAGGTACTGTTGCGGGTTGGAAACAAATTGAAACAGACGAACACTTCTACGGTTTCGGTGAGCGCACGGGTTTGCTCGATCAGATCGCTAAAGTTAGAACGAACTGGACCTTTGATGCGCTTGATTACGATGTACTCACCGATAACATGTACCAAGCGATTCCCTTCTTCATGGCGTTGCGTCCGGGGGTGGGGTACGGGCTGTTCTTCAACACCACTTTTTGGAGTCAGTTCGATATGGGTGCCGAACAACCCGGTACCTGGCGGATGGAAACACGGGGCGGTGAATTAGATTACTACGTTATCTATGGCCCTGAACCCGCAGAAATCCTCAGTACCTACACTCAACTAACGGGTCGGATGCCCTTACCTCCTCAATGGGCATTAGGTTATCAGCAGTGCCGCTGGAGCTACGAATCAGATAGTGTGGTGCGCGAACTCGCCCGTGAATTTCGTCAGCGCCGCATTCCCTGTGATGTCATCCATCTCGATATTGATTATATGAAGGGCTACCGAGTTTTTACGTGGAGTCCTAAGCGCTTCGGGGATGCCCCGCAGTTGATTAACGAGCTCAAGCAAGACGGATTCAAGACCGTCACGATTATTGACCCAGGCGTTAAGTATGAGCCAGAAGCCGATTATGAGGTGTTTGACGAGGGGTTAAAAAACGACTATTTTGTGCGAAAAACGGATGGTCAACTGTTTCATGGCTACGTCTGGCCTGATAAGGCGGTTTTTCCGGATTTTATACGCCCTGAAGTCCGGGATTGGTGGGGAAGCTGGCAAAAGAGCTTAACTAGCATTGGTGTTGCGGGTGTCTGGAACGACATGAACGAACCCGCACTGGATGACCGTCCATTTGGTGACCCAGGTAACAAGATTTGGTTTCCCCTGGATGCGCCACAGGGGCCAACGGAGGAGAGAACGACTCATGCTGAAACTCACAACCTCTACGGATTGATGATGGCACAGGCATCGTGTCAAGGGTTGGAGGAGTTACGTCCAACTGAGCGTTCCTTTGTGCTCACTCGTTCGGGTTTCGCGGGTATTCAACGTTGGTCAGCCGTGTGGACAGGGGATAATCAATCCCTGTGGGAACATTTGGAAATGTCAATCCCAATGATCTGTAACCTGGGTCTATCCGGTGTGGCCTTTGTAGGGGCGGATATTGGTGGGTTTGCAGGTAACGCGACAGGTGAACTGTTTGCACGTTGGATGCAGGTGGGAATGCTTTACCCTTTAATGCGGGGACATTCCGCCATGAGTACAGCACGGCATGAACCTTGGGTATTTGGCGACAAGGTGGAGAGTATTTGCCGCGATTATATTGAACTTCGTTACCGCCTGCTCCCCTACCTCTACACCCTGTTCTGGGAAGCGGCAACCACTGGCGCACCAATTCTGCGACCTTTGCTTTATCATTTTCCCCATGACCCGCAGACCTACACCCTATCCGATCAGGTGATGCTGGGTTCCTCATTGCTAGCAGCTCCGATTTACCGTCCAGGAGTAGAACACCGTGCGGTGTACTTGCCTGAAGGTCGCTGGTATGACTGGTGGAGTGGCGAAGGGTTTGATGGCCCAACTCACGTCTTAGCAGATGCACCCCTCGAACGGATGCCGATGTATATTCGTGCGGGTTCGATTATTCCCATGGCACCCGTCAGGCAATATGTGGATGAACGCCCCTTAGACCAAATGACGCTGTCGGTTTGGATGGGTACGGGTGAATTTACGCTGTATGAAGATGATGGTCGCACCTTCGACTATAAAACCGGTGCCTATTGCCTCACCACCTACCGCGTTCGTACAGAAGGTGAACAAACGCTTGTTGAAATTGGGCAACGTGAGGGGAACTGGTCACCCCCAGAACGTGAAGTGATTGTGAAACTGATTGGTGTTGGTGAACAACGCTTTGTCGATAATGGAACGGCACGTCAGTTGACCTTTTTCACAGCACTATAGGCTAAGTTAGTCTTGGCAATACCCAAAAAACGAGGCCAAGAAGTAGGGACTGGAGACTAAGAAATCTTGTGTTATGGGATGTCCGGTTGATCACCCTTGACAAAAGCCTGTTTGTCGTGAGCGCTTGAGCGCGCCCATTTCGAGAAGGCTGGCATTCCTCACGACAAACTGCCGCATAGTGGGGTTTTCTGAGCGAACACGATAGTACATCGAGCGGGTTGTAACCGATTTTCTCCTAGTCCCTAATCACCCATTCCCTTTTTTGGTCAAGATCGGCTAATCTAGCTGAATTCAACTGGGGTTACAGCCGAATAATTCCAGAGTAATTGGGAGGTTGTACTGTGAGTTTGGGTAAATGGATTGGCTTATTAGCCTTTATCCTTTCCCTGTATATTTTGTGGCAAATTCGGGAAGTTCTTCTACTGATATTTGCTGCTGTCGTACTGACCAATGCTTTAAATGTTTTGGTGGAACGATTCTCCCGATCCGGTATCAAGCGAGGTTTTTCTGTCCTGCTGTCGGTGCTTGTTTTACTGACTATCTTAGTCGGATTTTTCTTGCTGATTGTACCCCCCTTCGCTGAGCAGTTTCATGAACTTAGTTTATTAGTTCCTAAGGGAATACAGCGATTTAGCACTTGGGTTGAAATACTACAAGCTCGTATTTCTCCGCAGTTAATTCAATATCTCCCTAGTATTGAGCAACTGAGCCAACAACTACAACCTTTAGTGAATCGTCTATTGGGCGGTGGATTCACGTTTTTTTCTAATTCTTTGGGCGTTCTCGTTAAGATTTTGCTAGTGCTCGTTTTGACATTGATGTTACTAGCTAATCCGGCAGCTTATAGGAGAAGCTTTGTACGCCTTTTTCCGGCGTTTTACAGACGTCGAGTGGACTACATTTTGAATGAATGCACAGTCGCTTTACGAGGGTGGTTGGCTGGGATTCTTTTTAATATGTTCGTCATTGCCTCGTTGAGTTTTGTGGGGTTGTTGATTCTGAGAATCAGATTACCACTGGCACAAGCGGCTTTGGCTGGATTTTTCACCTTTATTCCCAATATTGGACCGACGCTGAGTGTGATACCCCCAATGGCGATCGCGCTTCTCGATACTCCGTGGAAGTCTTTCGCTGTCTTGCTGCTCTACGTCTTAATTCAACAGGTTGAATCGAACTTATTGACTCCATATGTGATGGCACAGCAAGTATCACTTCTTCCTGCTGTAACCTTATTAGCTCAAGTATTTTTTGCTACGTTCTTTGGATTTTTAGGGTTACTTTTGGCTCTCCCCCTTACTGTTGTGGGTCAGGTTTGGTTAAAGGAGGTCATTATTAAAGATCTTCTGGATCAATGGCATTCCGCCCATGAAAATCAGACAGAAATTGTCATTGTGTCTGACTCCCTGGACGTTAGTGAATCTTCCGAGGAAGAGGGTGAGAGGGGAACTCCAGCAGATGTAGTCGTTCAAGATAAAGCTAGTGATGATGAACTTGAGCAGAAAATGTAGGTTACTGGCTCTCTTAACGCTAGGGCGTGTTTTCAAGATCTTCAAATCCTAGTGCAGCGCGGCGAAAATACCCCACCCGTTCAAAAAAGTAAAAAAGCTTACTGTACAACCTTTCTTCGCTCTGCCTCCTGCCTCCTGTCTACTCCTACGGAGAACGCTACGCGAACTGCCTTCTTGCACTAGTAAAAATGCGCTCCCATCAACGCAACATGGTCGAACCTTAGATTTGTGATCACACCTTGAGTCATCAGATCCATTAAGCTATTTGCATTAACCTCTTCATTTGAAATTTGAAGGGCTTATTGGGCAGGGTTGCACTCAGGCGGGGAAAGCCACTGCCCTTGAGGCGTCACAACATGCGTAGAAGCCGTGAGGACAACTTCCCCTTTCTGGTTGAAGTACCACCCTTGAGCTTCCACAAGCTGTCTGGAACCGGAACTCTTGGGCGTTGTAGTGGCTGGAGGCTTGTTAGTTTCAACGTTAGAGTCAAAGCTGACCCAATTGGTTATTAATGATTCAGCCTGTAGAGGGTCGTTAGGACTGGCTGGCAAACCCCCCCGACCCGTAACGGTAAAGCTGCTGCGCTCTTGCGTTGAACCAGTGGGTGTGCAGCGGCGGTCAATCTGCTCTGATGCATCTACTACATTAGTGGGCAACTCGGCTAAGCCTCGACTGGGGTCAACATTGGTGAGCAAATCGAGTTGAAACTCACCGTCTACGCCCAACTCAGAACTAGCTGTGATGTCACTCAGTGGAGTCAGCTTTTCTCGAAACTCCAAGCCAAAGATGCCCTGAGTAGTGATGTTGATATTACCTCCCTTCCCTTCATAGGCATTGGCAATAATATCGCTATCTTCTTTTGGGACGGCAACCACGAAGTCAACGTTAATCCTGATGTTGCCACCATTTCCACCCGAAAGCGCCGTGCCAGCTTCAGTAGAAATCAGGCTACCGTTACGCATCAGTAATAAATCCCCCACTGCCAGGGTCATATCGCCACCGTTACCCGATTGCGTGGTAGAAGCAATAGATGAGCGATTTAGTTCCAGGTTTTGCGTCGTCTGGATGGTGATGTCACCGGCAATGCCAGTTCCTAGATTTTGAGAAGATATGAAGGCATCTGTCAGGGAAAGCGAGTCGGTGGTAATCTCTATCCTCCCGCCATCACCCACAGCTTTAGGTCCCACCAAACTGGCAACCCCACTTCGTCCCTCAAGGGAAATCTGATTATCGGCATTAATCCTGACTCTGCCAGCATTCCCCCGTCCAAAGGTGCTGGCAGTCACAACAGCCCCATCGGTGACGAACAGAGAACCCGTGGTGATGTCAATGTCTCCGCCCTTAGCAATGCCTGTGGATTCCACCGTGCTGAAAGCTCCACTGGATGTCCCACCGCGGCCCACGCTCTGGAAGCGCACTGTATCACTAGCGCGGATGGTCACACTGCCTGCGGCTCCCTGTCCGAAGGTGCTGGTAATCAGCCTCGCGCCCTCAGTGACGAACAGAGACCCCGTGGTGATGTCAATGCCACCGCCATTGCCGCCCTCTGTGGAGCTTACCGCGCTGAAAGCTCCACCGAACCGTCCATCGCTGCCCACCCCCTCAAATCGCACCGTATCTCCAGCGCGGATGGTCACACTGCCAGTATTTCCCAGTCCGAGGGTGCTGGCATTCAGTTGAGCACCATTAGTGACGAATAGAGAACCCGTACTGATGTCAATACCACCGCCATTGCCGATGCCTGTGGATGCCACCGTGCTGAAAGCTCCACTGGATTGTCCATTACTGCCCACCCCCTCAAATCGCACCGTATCCCTAGCGCTAATCCTCACGCTACCTGCATCTCCTCGACCAAAGGTACTGGCAGCCATAACCGCGCCCTCAGTGACGAACAGAGACCCCGTGCTGATGTCAATGCCACCGCCGTTGCCAACACCTGTAGATTCCACCGTGCTGGCAACTCCACTTGATGCGCCATCGCTGCCCACACCGTCAAATCGCACGATATCCCTAGCGCGGATGATCACACTACCTGCATCCCCTTGTCCAAAAGTGTTGGCACTCAGTCCACCGCCATTGGTGAGTAACAGCGACCCTGTGGTAATCTCAATGTCACCACCATCCCCTTCGGCTCCTTTTACCACCCGGCTGAACGCTCCACTGGAGTATCCATTACTGGCTTGGCCGTCAAATGTAACTGTCTCGCGAGCATTAATTCTCACACTGCCCGCATCCCCCCGTCCTTCAGTACTGCTATCGAGTTGAGCGCCATTGGTGAGAGCTAGCGACCCAGCGTTGATAGTAATGTCGCCCCCTTTGCGTCCGCCCGTGAATCCTGGTATCTTTGTTGCTCCTACAGACGTAGAGATGGAGCTAGGCGCGTCCTCGTTCCCTATTCCATCCAAGGCAACTTGGCCGCCAGCAGCAATTGTTACATTCCCCGCATCACCCTGTCCGCCACTGATAGCTATCACACCAGAGCCACCATTTAGAGAAACAGAGTCAGAAACATTGATTTGAATATTGCCAGCATTTCCTCGTCCTAACGTGCTGGTACCCAGTAGAGCACCGTTGGACAACAAAAGCGATCGCGCCTGGATATCAATTTTCCCCCCATTCCCTACACCTGACGCGCTCACACTACTGGTGATTGCACTATTTTTTCCCGAAATCGAAACCCCATCCCTAGCTCGAATGGTCACGTTTCCAGCATTGCCTTGTCCTGTCGTAACAGCGGTTATCACTGCAAGACCGATCAGGTTGAGGGAACCTGTGTTGATTACTATATCTCCTGAACTTCCAGCCCCTTGTGCTGTATTGATGATGACGCTAGGGAAATTAGTGGAACTTGTCCCGTCAATGGTTACAGTGTCGGTAGCATTTATTTCAATGTTTCCTGCCTTAGCGTCAATTGCTCCCAAACCTGACCTGATTCCAGCAATAAGACCACTTTCTCCCGAAATCGTTAGGTTACGGGCATTAACAGCAATACTACCGCCACCCCCCCCAGAGACAGCAACCAAAGAGCCATTGGTGAGTGATACATCGGCTCGCGCTATATTATTGGGAAAACTTAAGCTGAGATTGTTGCCATCAGCATTGAGCTGCACTGTTCCGGGTTCTGATAATCCCCCTAACTCAACTCGACCCCCCGGAGCGACTAAAACTCCGCCCTCCACATTGACATTCCCACCCAGCAGCAACAAACTCTGCCCTCTAACTACACCCAGCGCATTACCGGAACTGACAATGGGTGCTGGCGCTCTCGACTGAGAGAGAAATCCACCTGGATCGCCAGTAATGGTTAATAAGCTATTAGCTCCACTGGGATTGGTTGCACTAAACTGTCCGCCATTGGGCCACACTAGTGCATCGACAGTCGTCGCCACAAATGAACCTCTATTCCTGCCGCCGACATCCAGTCCGGCATTTGAACCAAGTTGAATGCCGCTAGGATTGATTAAGAAAAGATTGACGTTAGCGCTATCGGTATAAATCAGACCGTCAATTAAAGAGGGCGAACCGCCTGTGACGCGAACGAGGATGTTCCTAATATTGGCAGCACTGGCAAAACCAACTCTCTCGCCTAGAAGCAGTCCAAATTGTCCAAAGCTGTGAAACAGATTGTTTTCAACGGTTTGACCGACTTCTTGGGGGATAACGTAACGCGGCCCGGTCAAGGTTCCTGCTGGTCCAAGGGTTCCATCTAATGTAATGTTTTGGGCAAGGGTGTAATTGCACAGTGCGATCGCTCCACTTATCCCCAATGCCGACACTATCCCTAAGTGTCGGTAACGCTGCCAAAAAGCAGATATCCTCAAGTTTTTGCTCCAAATGCCTCAGACGTTTTACCTCGATTGCTGGACGCGGCGTCCATCCTCCCCACAAAAGTCGTTGATGCACTGTTTCATGGCGAGTTTGGGAGGATTATCGAGAAGAGTCGCTTGTCACAGCCTAACGCAAAAATTCTGTGGGCAAATGATATACAACGTCAACGCAGGTATCCCTATCCTCTGTTGGGAGATTAGCTGTATGCGAAAAAGCAACCCGCGAGACTTAAGCTATACTGAGCGACAGTACGTTCCTTGATGACAAATCGCTGATAAACCTTGATTGTGCTGGCCTCGTCATCCCCAAAAATTGACCTCGCCTAATCCAGATAATCGAACAGAGCTACTTTCTCATTAAATGGAAACCCTAAACTTGCTTCGCTCTGGACAGTTAGCGGGAAGCAAACGACTCAAGCTTGCCTGCTCCCTGACTCAATTTCCATCAGAGATTTTGGATCTGGCAGATTCATTGGAAATCTTAGATCTATCTAATAACCATTTAAGGGCTTTACCCGATGAATTTGAACGGTTAAAGCACCTCAAAATTGTTTTCTTTACCAACAATGATTTTGAGGAAATTCCAGAGGTTCTTTCGCACTGCCTTGACCTCAAGATGGTGAGTTTTAAATCCAACCAGGTTGCAACTGTTGGCGAACGCACTCTACCGCCTTCGCTCCGCTGGCTGATTCTCACCAACAATAAAATTGAGAAGCTACCCGCTTCCCTTGGCAGCATGAGCCAGTTGCAAAAGCTGATGCTAGCCGGCAACAGGCTCCAGTCACTCCCACAGGAGATGGCTGAGTGCAAGAATTTGGAACTCATACGGCTTTCGGCAAATCAGCTTGCTGGGTTGCCCCCTTGGTTGTTCACCCTTCCTCGCCTGTCTTGGCTGGCTTATGCTGGCAACCCCTTGTGTAATGCAGAGGCTACTCATAAGCCAGTGCTTCCAGACATTGATTGGGACGAGCTGACGCTGGGGGAAATTCTTGGGCAAGGTGCTTCCGGGGTGATTTATCAGGGGCTTTGGACGACCAAACTTGCCCAAAAACAGGTAGCGATCAAAATATTCAAGGGTGAGATCACCAGTGACGGGTTACCTGCTGATGAAATGGCGGCAAGTCTGGCGGCTGGGTGCCATGACAATCTTGTTAACGTGCTAGGCAAGCTCAGCAACGAACCGGAGGACAAAGAAGGGCTTGTGTTTTCGTTCATCCCCCCCGATTACAAAAACTTAGGGCAGCCGCCGGACTTTGACACTTGCACAAGAGATACCTACAGTGCAAACGCCTCGTTCCCTTTGCCTGTGATTTTACGCCTGACGATTGGCATTGCCTCGGCTGCCGCACACCTTCATGCCAAAGGCATCATGCATGGTGATCTCTATGCTCACAATATTCTGGTCGATGAAACAGGCCATAGTTTGTTGGGAGACTTTGGAGCCGCCTCTTTTTACGACAAGAGTGATGTGGTGATAGGGCAAGCGCTAGAACGGTTAGAGGTGAGGGCTTTTGGCTGCTTACTTGAGGATATGTTAAACCGTTGCACGCTGGAGGAGTCGTCGGAACACACTTGGGCGGTGGAAAGTCTTCGTGCCTTACAGCAAGACTGTCTAAACCCAGTTTTATCACGGCGTCCTCGGTTTACAGAAATCGGCGAACGTTTGACTAGCGTTGAGCGACAGGTTTATGGCACAGCCAAATAATTTTACAGTGACTCATTAAATGACTAGGTGACAAGTTAGTGTTATCGAGATTAGCTTATAGGGAGAAAAGCTTCTAAATCGCTGGCTTGAAATACCGATAATCTCTACTACAAGCATTCTTAATTCGCCTTAAAAACCGCTATAACGTTCTTCTTTCTAATTCCCAATGCACTAAAATCACTTCACTTGGCGCGTACCAGCACCACAAGCCAAAACGCCATTTTGATAGCTAGGGTCAGCTAGTAGCTTTACACCAGGGCGCTCAGACTTGCATTCAATGGAGTAAGAGCTGCCTTGGCTATCTACAAAAACAGCACCGACATAGCCTTTATGGTCTTGAAAGTTTGGTCGAGGAATTGCATAATTAAATGCTGCTCTTGCCGTAATTCGTATTGAATAGGTATAGGCTTTTGACTCAATGATAGAACCTAGTATCTTCTGAGAAGAGGTGAACTTAGCATACCTTCCGTAGTAAGTTCTCTGAGCGCGATTTATTTGAGCAACGTTAATTTTCGCTTCGCCTTGATGAGCCTTACAGTTCATATTGAGGAAACGATCCTCGCAGGCTGAATGAAATAGGGGATCGATGTTTACTAGAAAAACACTAGGAGCAATTAAAATTAGGCTGGGTACCAACAAAATATATAACAGGCAAGTTCCCAGGCGGACAACACGTCGGTTCGGATAAGTTTCTTTCACTGGAAATCTATAGGATATGGGGAATTTCCCCTATCTATATCTCACAACAGCTCTTCTTATGCAGATGTAAAATTGCCTTTCCGTTAATAGTCATTTCACCGTCATACGAATTAGAACACAAAAACAGAAGGGGATTAATATGAAAAATAATCAATTGTATTCGTGATATCCTAGATTTTTGAATGTAGAATTCACAGTCTTCTCTAAGGTTGGTACGTGGACTCCGAGAAGAGGCAATTCCTGAGATAATTGTTTCTTTAACTTCCTTATTAATACTGTTCTGTCTTCTGTACTCAGAGTAGGCCAATCAATATCATTGATTACTTGCTTTACAAATGACAGCCAATCTTTTTCAATAAAAATAGAAAGTTTATCAACCTCAACCTTAACCTGACTTAAGGCTTTTAGACCTAAACAAAGAATAATCCAGTTATTATTTGTTGTGTAGAGAATCTGATTAAGTAAAGCATTATATAATCTATCACCCTCAAGTAAAAAAAAATCTTCAACTAATCGAAATATTTTCTTAGTGGCTACCGAAGCTTTAGCAGGAAGCTGAATGCTTAATCCTGTTTCAAAGTCTAATTGGACTACAGAAATAACTGTCCCATCTTTTTGAACTTCAAAAACATATCCCATATCCGTAACAAGACTATAAGGATATTTTTCTACTAATCTTGCCTCCTTACTGAGTTTAATGCTCTCAGCCGTCAAATTAAAAGGAAAAATATTTTGTTTTTTTAACGATGCCAGTGCGTTAATTTCTAAAAGTTCCTTAGATTCAGGGAAGTTAAATTTTGAATTTTTTATATTTGAATTTTCATCACATTTATATTTTTCTGTTTCTTTACTATAAAAAGGTATATAATAACCAATTCGATCATTAGCAATAATATTTTTTTGGGTTGTCCAATCAATATTAGTAATAACTTCAATAATATTATGAACGCTGCTTTCAATAAACCTATTTAGATCATTAATTAATATTTCGTTGATTGAAGCTGTGGCATCTTGTGTGCATTTTATAGTTTCAGTGATATTTGAATGAGTAATACCAATTATAGACTTAATAAGCTTCCTCAATAAATGCTTATTCATATCAATAGATAAAACTTTCAGTACTGTCAGATAAATTTTATGATTATTGTTTCTAGTTTCTTCAAGTTTTCCTTGCTTGTTTATTAATTTAATGAAAATTAGATCTTTAATGCATTTAAGATGTTGTTGACATTTGTTAGTAATATCTTCTAAGCCTAAAATAGCAATATTTTCTAAATTTAAAGAGTAAAAAGAATGTATTTCTTCATAAAACCAATAAAATATATTTTCAAATTGTTCCTGTATTTTCCCCAAATCTTGACCTTTGCTATCGCTAGTTGCTGTATGGTCTTCTGTGCTACTGCTAGATGAGTCTTCTCTGTATTTACAGCTTTTATCTTCTACATCATAGTGAGCAAAGTAACTCGTAATCTTATCTGATTGCCTTAAATGAACAAATTGATAACATTCAGGACAGCACAAATTCAATTCTCTACAAAGTTCATGAGTTAGTCCTTCTTCATTTGCATCAACTTCTTGACCAACCCGTTTTCCAGTAAGAGCTATTGGTTTAAGGTCTTCTTTTCTAGCCATTAGACTTTAATGTTTCTAAGCATTCATACTCGTTTTTTCTAAGCTAATCGCTACTAATAGCGCTAGTGTGATTTCAATCAACTAAAACTATGATTTTAATAGTTTACTTTAGTCAGAAAAAACAGTAGAAATACTCAAAAACTGCCACAATTAGTAATGTGACAGTTAGAGACTGATGGCTTGAAACCCTGATTAACCAAGGATTCTATTGAGTTTAACCTTACGAGCATGGAGGGATTTGAACCCCCGGCCCTCAGAACCGGAATCTGATGCTCTATCCACTGAGCTACATGCCCTTACTTCCTCACAATAGCATATCACGGGACTAAGACTAGAGGTAAGCCATCGGATCGACGGGTTCGCCATCTTGACGCACTTCAAAATGGAGATGAGGGCCAGTGGATAATCCTGTAGAGCCTACCTCCGCGATCGCTTCTCCGGGCTGTACGATTTTTCCTTGACTCACATACAGCTTACTGGTGTGAGCGTAGAGAGTACTAATCCCACCGCCATGGTTGATAATCACCGTATTACCGTAGCCACCGTACCAACCCGCAAAAATCACTTTACCGCCTTCTGCCGCTCGAATGGTGCTGCCATAGCTGGCACCAAAGTCAATACCCCCATGGAAGCGGTCTTGACCGAGAATGGGATGACGCCGCCAACCAAAGCCGCTAGTAATCTCGGCGTCACTGGGGAACATCAGCGAACCATTGCTAAAAACGCCAGTGTGGGGAAACGTTGCCTTGTTCGAGGCGGCAACTTCCCGGCGAATCAGGACACCAATATTTCTAGAATCGATCGCTAAGTGCGCTTGAGCCGATTCTAAGGCTTGCTTGTCGGTTTTGAGCCGTTCCATGAGCTGCTGCTGCGCCACCAGTTGGGCTTGGTACTGCGCCTTTTGGGCTAACAGTTGCTGAGTTAACAGGGCAATTTGGTTTTTCTGTGTCTCAACTTGTATTTTTTGCTGATTAATCCGATTGGCTTCGGTTTTGAAACTAACTAAGATTTTCCGATCCGCTTGATAAAGTAATTTGACGTGACGACGGCGATCCAAAAATTCATTAAGGTTTTGGCTTTTGAGCAAGATATCCCAGCCAAAACCTGTGCGCCGTTGGCGTTGCAGGAAGCGTAGTCGAGCAATAATCGCAGCCTGTTTTTGGTAATAGCGTCCTTCCGCGAGCGCTAATTCCTCTTGCACCCCTCTCAGACGCTTGTTGGCGAGTTCGATTTGAGCGGCATAATCTTGGTAAGCGTTATCAGTAGCCTGAATGTTCTGTTGAATGCCAGTAAGTTGGCTTTGAACCGCTTGTTCAATCTGCGAGAGGCGATCGCGTTCTTTTTTCAGTTGCGATCGCTGCTGATCGATGCTTTGGCGCATCTGTTCTAGGGTATCGACAGATGCGGGACTGGCAGAAGGGTCGGCACTCACGGGTGTTGCTACAGCAAGCAGCCAGATGAGCAGGCAAAAGGCGATGAGGTAAACGCCAAAATTTTTCCTTGTTCCTAGTTGTTGTCGGCTCATCAGCTCATCGTTGACAGGGCAGGCACAAAACCAGCCCCTACACAAACATTAATCATCAGGGGGTTGAGAAAATCTTGAAGGTTAGCCCGATTCAATCGTGCGGTATCCGTCGCGATTGTGGGTCATCCGTTGGGGGTTTAGCAGAGGTTTCCGTATATTCGCAAAAGATATTGAGTCCGATTTTGACAATATAAAAGACAACCATCGTGGCAATCGCAGGATCAAACGGAAATTCCTGTGCGGTTGCCAACTCTTCCAAGGAGACCATTAACCGGGCGAACAACGCTGTACTTCCTGGATCATCGCTGTATTCTTGGAGCGCCGTGCCAAAGTGATCATTCTCGCACAGTTGCTCACGCACTTGCTTCAGCATCGCCTGCCGCAAGCGTGCCAACTCATAGGATTTGGTTTGCCCACTCACTTGACTCCATAACTCATCAAAGGAATCGTAAAACCTGCCGTCGTATTGTTCTAGGGTCGTCAACGCCTTTTGAGCAGAGTCATCCCCCTTTAAAATTTCTCGATAATGATTAATTTCACTATTGGTTAATTGAGCATCCATTCTGTTTAATTTTGATTTTTATTGTTCAGTTCAAATATCTACTTATCATTCGGACATTGCGGATGCCGCCCACCGTTGCTACAAATAAATTTAAGTTGCTCACCATCTAAATTTTTCACTTCGGCAAAATTAACCCCCTTGATGCGGGCTGATGAAGCCGCGATCGCTGGCTTTGCCAGAAATTGATTCGACCGAACCGGGGGTGTGGTGACAAAATCGGTTCCCTGTAAATCGGCTCCGGCGAGATTGGCTCCCCGCAAGTCGGCATTACTCAGATCGGAGTTCTGGAGCTTGGCATTTTGCAACTTGGCATTCCTCAGATCCACCCCAATCAGTTTAGTGGAACTTAAGTCAGCTTCTTGGAGGTTCGCGCTGCTCAAATTTGCCCCCGCCATATTGGCACCTTGCCAGTTCGATTGAGACAAATTGGCAAACGTGAAATCACTTCTCACCGCTTTAACCTTTCCCAGACGGGCACCATGCAGATTGGCACGCGCTAATTTGGCTTCTCCTAAGTCAGCGCCCGTTAGGCTAGCATTTTCTAAGACAACCTGACGCAAATCGCCACTAATCAGTTTAGCACTGCTGAGGTTTGCCCCTATGAGTCGGCTGTTGGATAACTTGGCCCGGTTGAGTGTAGCCCGCATCAAATTAGTGCCATTTAACACAGCGTTGGTCAAATTGGAACCTGTTAACTCGGCATCTCTGAGATCCGCACCACTCAAGTCTGCAATCCAATCATCAAAGGTACCAAAGCGTTCATCTTCACCCGGCCCGTAGAAGATGCTATTGCGTAAACTGGCGTTGGTCAAATTGGCTGAGCGAAAGTTGATCCCAGACAGGATGAGGTTGTCCAGCACCAGGGTAAATTGGGCAGAGCCAGTTTTCACCTGACTGAGATCAGTGCGGCTGAGTTCTGTTTCGGGGAGTTGACCGGTGTAGATGGTGACAATTTTGGCGATCGCTCTTTTCGTCGCCCGTTGTCGCAACGCAACCAACTGCTGATATTCGGCTGTACCTCGACGCCGTAGCATCTCCTGGTCATTTTGCAGTGCTTGATTCAACCGTTGCAGAGGCGCTAACGCTTCCGGCCCCTTACTCACCAAAGCTTGTTGGATTGCGTCAATCGAGCTGGGGGTTTTTTCCTGAGCCAGCAAATCCACCAGAAAAGGAACGGCACGGGCATCATCCAGCCTTGCCAGTGCCAGGATGACTCCTTGTCGTTCTTCTATCGCCTTGCCAGGAGTCGAGCTTAATTGCTTCACGAGTTCCAGAAACACTTGATTGTCCTGTTTTTTGAACTCTCGTCGATTAGCCTGACTTTGAATATAAATTTGAGTCCCGACAAAGGTTCCCAAAATAGACGCCATACTGGCAAACGCAATCAGCAGCAGAGTAAAACCTGGATGTCGGCGCATCCACAGCCACAGATTCAGGGGTTCTCGCTTCGGCGTCTGGGAAGTCAGAACAATCGTTGTGACGGTGCGGGTGGGTCGTTGCCTCGGTTCTGTTACTTCATCTGGGAATGGTAAACCGTCTTCCATCTCCAGTGTGACAGTAGGGTTATGCCCTAGTGATTGCCCAGTTTCAAACAAATTCGGGTAGGATGAGAAATTCTGGCGACCATCCAAGACATAGGTTCCAGCCAATTGGTCGTGCAGAGTGCGGCGTCGAGCGTTAAACAGGTAACAACTACTCTCTGCCAAGAGCATGAATCCTGCGAGTCCGAGCAAAATCCCGACATCGGGAAAGGCTCCTGTATAGCGCCAGAGCAGATAAGCCATCGAGATCGGTAATCCCCAGCGTCCCACGGCTTCGCGCCAAATAGCGCGGATCATCCCTGGAGGCGCACCGTAGGCGGTAACAACCTGTACCCCAAACCAACGCTTAGGAGTGGTTTTACCTGTTTTTCCCAACAGATAGACTTGCCAGCCTGTCACCACAACCGGGATAACTAACGCCCCGCACCAGAATAAGTTGGTTAAGGGGGCAACCGGTTGTGTCAGTTGTTCGCGCAAGGGGTAGGCGAGAGTTTTGGCGATCGCCTCCTGTGTAGATGCCAGCATTGGGTTGAGAGGAACGGGTTCTGCCGTTGAATGCTCTTTGGCATACCAACCTATGCCATAAGGGATCAGGGCACTCGCCGCCACCAGCGACACTTCAACCACAACAGCCGCACAACGCCGCGTCACCAGTGGCAAAGCCCAACGAAATCGCAGCGGAAGTGAGCGGCCAACCTCTTGATTTTTACTTCTTTTTATGCTAGGGCTAGCCATGCTTAAACCTCACGCCATGAGGACAGAATTTGTCGTTATTTAGGAGACTGGGGTGTCACGAAGAACTTATACACCAAGTACAGTATTACTCCGAGAATGGCAAGACTGATTAGCGAAGCAACGAGTCGAAGTACGCTCAAAAAAAGCGAAACACCTACAATGGCGGCGATCGCCACAACCGCTACTTTAGCGGGCTTGGGCAGGATGTCAAACCAATTGACTACTCGATTACGAATGGATTCAATTTGAGAGCGATTGATATAGCGCTCAAGCGGCTGCCTGAAAGGTATTTCTCCTGATGAAAGAGGTTTGTCTTTGTTAAGTTCGGCTTCGAGTTCCTGAAGTCTACGCTCGTAATCTCGATTTTCTTGAGGATTCATGGGGGGATTGACGGCTAGCTGCGACGATAAGGGCAATTAAAATCAACCGACTACACAACGAGGAGAGTGTCTGGTGTGATTGTAGCTTGCGACAGCCAGATAAAATTCGATACTGGAGTCGAAATGATGGATAGGTGTAGAGTGCGTTGCGACACATCCGACAAGTAGAGGGATATATAAAGTAGTACTGTGTACCGAGAGTGACAGTTGGCAAACAGGAACAAACGACGCGCCTAAGTGTCAAAGAATTTAGGACACTCAGAATAAGAAAATAAAAGAAACGATCTAAAGAACGACATCGTCAACGATGCCCTTGACAGAGCTTGTCAATGATTGATTCTATGGCGTCAGTGTTGACTCAGGAGAGTGTATTACCCAAATTTCCGGTCTAGAACGTTCTTAACCCATCGGCTCCTCTACAACCTCTAAGCATCCTAGTCTTATTCCTAGGAAGTGGCACATCCCGCCCCGCTTCCTCCCGTCCTCACTGTGGGCACGGGGTATTCAGCGGTTTAAATTCCATGAGAACCTTGAAACATTGGATGGTTGTTCCCACTGCCTTGGCAATGCTTTTGAGCAGTGCTGGTTTAGCTCGCACTCAACCGATTCAGATCTCGCCAGGATTTCAACCCGATCCGCTAGTCGTCAACGGCACCTCAGGCGGCTCAACAGCAAGCCAAAGCTGTGGCCGGATTGCCGCAAAACCGAACCATGTCCTCACGTTGAACGGTAATTTCAATTATCTACGCATTAACGTGCAAAGTTCGGGTCAGCCAACACTCTTGATTAAAGGGCCAAGTGGTACGTCCTGCGTCCCGGCGGACAGTTTGTCTGGGGGCAATATTCAATCCCCAGGATATTGGGAGAAAGGCACCTACTCTATCTATGTCGGCGATATGGCTGGAGGCCAAAATCCCTACACCCTATCCCTAACTCAAAAGCCATGACCCTAGAAGGAGAGAAGAGCAAGAGGAGGAAATAGTTCTCCATCCTCTATCTCCAACTAATCTTCTAGTCGCTGAACCGAGACTTCTACGGCTTCGACATCAATCGTACCGGGAATCGTCAGGCGATTGAAGTGCCCTTGTTCAACTTTCAACGGTTCGCCACAGTTGGGACAACTACAATCGGTTTTATTAAATCCGGTGAACTCATAACTACAGACAGGACATTTGTCTTCGACTAAATTGCGTTTCAACCACCAGCGAAATGCTAGCCACCCAATCGCTGGGGAGATGATGACTAAACCAACCAGAATCAAAAAACCGTTGACGACCCAACCCAAGCCAACCGATCCTAGCAACAAAGCCGTCGCCAGGAGAGGGAGCCAACAGCCCAAACCCGATAGGTTGAACTGTAATAGTTTCGAGGTGTCTTGGTTCACGATAGTCTTTAAGAATGCAGCACGGTATGAGATATCTCCATCCTAGTTCAGATTAGTCTTGACCTGAGTGTGTGTGTGTGCAAGTTCGGTTGAAGTGACGGCCACTAAGCACGAGCTACTGCCTCTTTGCATTTGTAAATCATTAAGTCTGGAACAGAACGGATGAATTCAGCTCGAAGTAGAGGAATTTGCCGTAGGCTGGAGCAGCAGCGTTAACTGCGCCGTGAGCGTATCTTTACCAAATCGGGTAAGGCACTGCTCTCGCAACCACTGACCGTTACAACGCTGATCGTCTCCTGTGAGAATTTCCATACAAGCGGCAGCAATGGCTTCTGGGTCTCGGTGCGGAACGTGCCAGCCGATGTGTCCGTCCTGTAAGGGGTCTGTGGAACCATCGGCATCACCCGCAAGCACGGGTTTACCACAAGCCATTGCCTCTAAGTAAACAATGCCAAAGCCTTCTTGGGAAGGCATGATGTAGGCATCCGTGAGGCGGTAGTGTTCCACCAGATCGGAGGTCGGGACGAACCCGGCAAAAACAACGCGATCGCCAACACCCAAATCTTGAGCGAGCTGTTCTAATCGGGGTCGATCATCGCCTCGACCAATGACGAGATATTTAACGTTGGGGAAAGCGGTTGCGATCGCAGGAAGTGCTCGAATCGTAACATCAACACCTTTATACAAATCGGTCGGCCAAAGCCGTGCCACCGTCATCAGCACTTTAGCATCCGCCAAACCATACCGTGCAACTAACGCGGGTGATTTGGGGCCAGGGGTAAACCGATCCCCATCCACCACACAAGGCAAAATCTGCACATTCTCAGGGTTCAACTCATTAGCTGAACAAAGGCGATCGCGACTGTAGCGGCTAATCGTCCAAATTCCGGCAGCGCTAACTAGAGCCTGACGTTCGCGATCAGATAATCGATACCAAACCTCTTTTCCATACGTCAAAACAGTGTAAGGAACTCCCCAACGCTGACACAACCATTGAGTTAGCGGTGCCAGCTTGATATGACCGCAGAAAACGTGGCTGGGGCGGCGTAACCATAAACAGTTCCACATTCCTACTGCCAGCCGTAACCGTCCTAGCCGAGGATTCTTCGTTTTCAGGTAATGGAATTTAAACGTGTCATGAGCGAAAGGATTGTGACATTTAGGGTCATCTCTAAGCAAAAAAACTTCAGCCGTCGTTCGCCGACGGGTCTGAAGCGACACTGAGCAATAAGCCTGCAAAACATCTTTTACGTAGGACTGAATGCCCCCTTCACAATTAAAAACCTCTAGAAAAATAAATACATGGTCAGCTTTGCCTTTGCCGTCCATTCTGTGAGCAAAGTTTGATAGATCGCTCAATTTTATAACTGAATTTAGATCTTGGTGTCGATTGCCAGACAGTTTCTTCCATTCTGGCAACGGTTGTCTCGACTTGTCGGGGGCGTCGCGAAGAGATCTGAGTTCTTCCCCCTGTAACTTGCCTTCACGGATGGGCAGGATTCCCAGGCCACAAGAGTTTTAACACCAACAATATTGCAAGTTCGATGTGGAGACGCTTACTAATACTTTCCCTGTTGTATGGGGAATTGGACGTATGCAAA
The DNA here is from genome assembly GCA_039962225.1 of Microcoleus sp. AS-A8. NCBI lineage: Bacteria > Bacillati > Cyanobacteriota > Cyanophyceae > Oscillatoriales > Microcoleaceae > Microcoleus > Microcoleus sp. AS-A8. The sequence goes on along the minus strand of JAMPKV010000023.1, from coordinate 74,929 downwards.
AAAATTAACGCCTGCTAGTGTCTTTGGGCAGTACATTAGCACGGCTAAGACACTAACAGGCGTCAAGGCAAAATAATTCAAGTCTTAAAATAGACCGAGGGTGAGAGACTTATCGATTGGGAAGGTCGCACCAATACCCAACCACATGGTGACGAGGGTGCCAAACAAGAACACCGCCGTTGCCACTGGACGTCGGAAGGGATTTTGGAACTTATTAACGTTTTCGATAAATGGAACGAGGATGAGACCTAAAGGAATCCCAGCCATTAAGGAGATTCCCACCAGTTTGTTCGGAATGGTTCGCAGGATTTGGAACACTGGGAAGAGATACCATTCCGGCAGGATTTCTAACGGTGTAGCAAAGGGGTTCGCTGGTTCACCGACCATAGCGGGGTCAAGAACAGCCAAACCAATGCACAGGGCAATGCTTCCCATAATCACTACGGGGAAGATATAGAGGAGGTCATTAGGCCAAGCGGGTTCGCCATAATAGTTATGACCCATCCCTTTGGCCAGTTTCTCGCGCAGCTTTGGATCGTTAAGATCCGGCTTTTTAATGGTTGCCATTGTTCGACTTTTCTCCTTATCAATTAAGATCGGCAGTCAGAAAGTGGTTAGCCTCTAGCTTGATTCTATTGTGTTTTTGAAGTGAGCTAGAACCGATGACCTTCGGCTTCGCGCTAACTGCCAAGGGTTCGCTTTACAACGGACCGGAAATCCCCTGCTTGCGAATCATGATGAAGTGTAGCAGCATGAACACCGCAATCAGCCAGGGCAACACAAAGGTGTGTGCGCTGTAGTAGCGAGTGAGAGTCCCTTGTCCAACACTGGCACCACCGCGAAGTAGTTCGACGAGTAAAGGGCCAACGAAGGGAATCGCTTCGGGAACACCAGAAACAATCTTGACAGCCCAGTAACCAACTTGATCCCAAGGCAGCGAATAACCGGTAACACCGAAGGAAACGGTAATCACTGCTAGAATCACACCCGTCACCCAGGTGAGTTCGCGAGGCTTTTTAAAGCCACCCGTGAGGTAAACGCGGAAGACGTGCAGAAGCATCATCAGCACCATCATGCTGGCAGACCAGCGGTGGACGGAGCGGATCAGCCAGCCGAAGTTTACTTCAGTCATTAAATACTGCACAGAGGCAAAAGCTTCTGTGACAGTTGGCCGATAGTAAAAGGTCATTGCAAATCCAGTGGCAAACTGGATGATGAAGCAAGTGAGGGTAATCCCACCAAGACAGTAAAAGATATTAACGTGCGGAGGTACATACTTGGAGGTAACGTCTTCGGCGAGTGCTTGGATTTCTAGACGCTCCTCAAACCACTGATAGGCTTTCGAGTCGGTTATTTGCTTAGAGAACATGAAGCCAGAATTCCTAAAAGGATATTGTGGGATGAGAAATCCCTCTTAATTATTGGTACACAAAGTTATGTGTACTTTCTTAATCCTACCACTGACTCCCTCCTTTAGGGGCTGGCAGTTGCTCTCCTAGCATGGAAGAGAGGAACCGGAGTGGGAAGTGGGGAGTGGGGTCGGAGATGAGAGTAGGGGAATGGGGAAATGGGAGAGTGAGGAAATGAGAGAGTGAGGAAATGGGAGAGTGAGGAAATGGGAGAGTGACGAGGGAAATTCTATTTCTTTGGATCTATAAAGGGATGTGTAAGCGCTATTGAACCACTGCAAGGGCTTGTTAAGGTGCCAACATAAACAGCCTTGAGGAAAAAGTGTATTTCAAGCCACCCTATTCTCTAAGGCTCTGCCACACTAAGAAGTTAAAGAATCAAAGCCTGAAGTCAAACTATTGGTCATGCACAAACGAGCTTTTTGGGTCGGACTCTTACTGCTGTTTCAAATCACCCTTTCTGCCTGGTGGACACCACCCGCCTTAGCTTTTACAGAGGAGCAAAAGCTCTTTTCGCAAGCGTGGCGCATTGTCAGTCAATCCTATATCGATGACACGTTTAACCATCAGAATTGGTGGCAACTACGGGAAAAGGTACTACAAAAGCGGTTGGATAACCGTGAGGGAACCTATTCAGCCATCAAGAACATGCTGGAAAGTCTGGAAGACCCCTTCACCCGGTTTTTGACACCCAATCAATATCGGAGTTTGCAGGTGAATACCTCTGGAGAGCTATCGGGTGTGGGGTTACAGATTGCTCTTGATCCGGAGACGGGGGAGTTGGCTGTGGTGGCACCAATTGCAGGTTCTCCAGCAGAACAAGCCGGAATTCAGCCCCGCGATCGCATCCTCGAAATTGATGGGATGCTCACCTCTCAACTCACCTTAGATGAAGCCGCCTCCAAGATGCGTGGAGCAACTGGGACGAAGGTTACCCTGAAAATTCAAGGAAAGGACGGAGAACCCAAGTCTATTAATCTAGTGCGCGATCGCATTGCCCTCAATCCCGTCTATGCCGTACTCGATTCCAGCCAAAATAATACTCCGATTGGTTACATTCGCTTGACCCAGTTCAGTGCTAACGCCCCATCTGAATTAGCACATGCGATCGCTCAACTAGAGGAGCAAGGTGCACAGGGTTACATTCTTGACCTGCGGAATAATCCTGGAGGACTTCTACAGGCCGGGATCGAGATTGCTCGGTTCTGGTTAGATCAAGGGACTGTGGTCTATACCGTCAATCGGCAAGGAACACTCGGTAGCTTTGAAGCCTATGGCCCTGCGCTCACAGAAGACCCATTGGTTGTTTTAGTCAATCAGGGGACAGCCAGTGCCAGCGAGATTCTGGCTGGAGCCTTGCAGGATAATGGTAGAGCCAAGTTAGTCGGAGAAAAGACCTTTGGCAAAGGCTTAATTCAATCGTTATTTGACTTAACAGATGGCTCCGGACTCGCCGTAACCGTTGCTAAATATGAGACACCCAAGCACCGAGATATCCATAAATTGGGTATCCAGCCCGATCTAGAGGTATCTTTAGATCCCATTACCCTGAATCAGGTGGGAACGGCAGCAGACGAGCAATATCAAGTCGCCGTCAAGTTGTTAACGAGTCAATCCGTGGTGGCTGAGGCTGTTAAAAGTTAGCTTCTCACAAGCTAAGGCGATCAACGCGAAGGCGATTGCCCAAAGGGCACCACCAAGGGCGATCGCCTGAACCCGTGTTAATGCTTAAACGCTCTAAAATTGCTCTGTTATTCTGTGTGAATTGCTGAAAATCCCAACTTCTGAACTCCTATTTTTAATCAACGCAGTGCCTATCGACTCATAAAAGTGGTTGAGCGTTAAGCAAAGCCCCTAGATCTAGCTGAGCCAAAGGCTTGTACGCCTGAGCGATCGCACCTTTACCCCGTAACCCCCCAGTATTGGCACCAGGGCAGATATAATTCAACGTTTCAGGAGTGAAGCGCTCAATTAAAGACTTGACACTCTGAAGTTGACGAGGCCAGTGAAACGTCTTCGAGGTACGTAGAGGCACGGGTTCCCCTTGCTGGTTAGGCAACAAATGACGTCCCGAAAACAGAACACCGCCAGCCAATGTGTAGTACAAACAAGCCGAACCCGGAGAGTGACCGGGCGTCCAAAGGGCTGAACAATTGGGACTGAGGGTCAACTCGTACTGAAATGATGTTACATTCAGTTCTGGCAGTAAATAGGCTTCTTGTTCTTGCATCAGGATTTGGCAGCCTGTCGCCTCCTGAATGTTCCGCGCTTTGCCAATGCCACCTCTATGGGTCAAAAACAGTAACGATACTCCCCCTTTCTCCCGTAAGAATTGCTCATTAGTTTCATTCCAGGCGGGACAATCAATCAGGAGGTTACCTGCATTTTCTACAATAAGATAGGCCGTGCCACCCAAGGTATCTCGATTGGGTCCAAATGCAAAAATGGTATCAATGATAGGACGTGGTGCTTTGAGTGCAGTGGGTAGTCGGTTGGATGGTGAGCTTTGAGGAGGAATAAAGTTGCCCTGTTGCGGGGAATCGGGTTGCACAATGCTTGTATGCCTGTAGTAGTTAACGAACGGTGTTGACCTTCTCGAAGATCGTTCTTTTACACCAATTGTGATCTTTACATCATGGAACTCTGGTTGCTCCTAATTTTACTGAGTCTGGGTCTTTTCACTTACATCACTATCCAGCGAAGTGTTGCTGACCTGACCCGGACGCCAGTATGGCTATTGTGGCTGGTGCTCATGACACCCGTCCTGATTTGGAGTACCTGGATGCTGGTCTATGGAAAGAACACTCCACCGCCACTGATCCTGATGGTCGGCCCATTTGTTCTTTGCCCACTGTTGTACTGGCTGCTGATTCAGTGGGGACGCCAAGTTCCTAAGCCGCCTGTGAATCAGGAGGTTGACACGAATAAACCTCAAATTTCAATCACCCAACAGACGATACCATCAACCAGTGAGCCGTCAACGTTACGCCCTATCACAAAACAAGAAGAAACTGAACTGAGAAATTGTTTTCCTTGGGGAGTTTACTATCTTCAAAATGTGGAGTACCGACCTCAAGCGGTTTTGTGTCGCGGAAAGCTGCGAACGAACCCAGAGTCGGCTTACCAGACGGTACGGGGAAATATAGAGGCAGAATTTGGCGATCGCTTTTTTGTGATCTTTCAAGAAAGCTTCAACGGTAAGCCGTTTTTTGCACTGGTTCCTAATCCTCAAGCTCGGCCAAAAACAGGACGGGAAACGGAATCCCTCACGCGACCCTGGTTTGCTTTGGCACTGCTATTAATTACATTGGTGACAACGACCGTCGTTGGAGCTGAGATTGCCGGAGTGACAGTTGAACAGTCGCAAGTTGACCCAGCCGTTTTACTCAGAGGGTTACCTTATGCTGTAGCCCTAATGGCGATTTTGAGTATCCATGAACTAGCTCACTACATGGCAGCAAGGTTCTATAAAGTACGCGCCACATTGCCCTACTTTATCCCCTTGCCCTTTGTACCAGGAACTTTCGGGGCGTTTATTCAGATGCGATCGCCGGTTCCCCATCGTAAAGCCTTATTTGATATTGGGATTGCTGGCCCTTTGGCTGGCTTTTTCGTGACGATACCTCTGCTGATGTGGGGACTTGCCCACTCTGAAGTCGTTCCTCTCTCTGACTCCTCTGGGTGGTTAAATTTTCAATCCCTTAATCCTCGATTTTCCTTGTTGCTAACCGTGCTGAGTAAGTGGGCATTAGGCAGCGCCTTGGCTCCTAAAATGGCCATCAATCTTCATCCGGTGGCTGTCGCCGGCTACATTGGTTTGGTCGTAACAGCCTTTAATTTAATGCCTGTCGGACAACTGGATGGCGGTCATATTGTCCATGCCATGTTTGGGCAGAGAACGGGTATCGCGATTGGTCAGGTTGTCCGACTGCTAGTCTTGGTCAGAGCTATGCTTGAACCTGATTTACTGGTCTGGGGGATTATCCTGCTACTCCTGCCCGTAGCTGATGAACCCGCTCTTAACGATGTCTCTGAACTGGACAATTGGCGTGATTTTTTGGGCTTGATCGCTTTAGTGATTTTAGCGGGTATTATTTTACCACCGGCTACGCTCACTGAACTGTTAAATCTTTAAGCGGTAAGGGTTGATCGCTCATGTGCGGTCAAAAAAACCCGATAGATAGTCAAGCCCAGCCATGCTGGCAGGGTCATTTCCCAATCAAATGACTCTCTAGTTACACTGGATAACAACGATTCTGGGATTATCCGCTTGTGAAGAACTCAGCCTTACTTCGTTGAAGCCTGAGCCTCAAAAAGCAAAACCCTAGTTTCCAGTTTCATTCGCCCTGCCCTTGCCCTGTTAGGCACTGTTGCCAGTAGAGAGGAGGGACTTTCGCGTTCACCTTAAAGGCGGCTGATAAACCCTTGGCAACTGGTCGGACGATGGGAATCATCGGATGTGAATACCACGCTGAACGTTATCTACCATCATCACGACCTTAATCTCCGAGCGGCAACGATTGCTCTATGTTGGTCACACTTCATGGTTTACATTAGTGAGTTCATCGAATTTCTTCTATATAAATAAACTCAAACTTACTAAAACTTACGTTACATTTCTTTTCCCAGCCTAATAAAGCCACGGATATCTGAAACATGCCTGAAGCTAAAGCATCTAAATCTCAGCAATCCTCATTCAATAGTCCTCCAAGCGGTTTCAGCAAGGAGACTATAGTGCCTTCAGAACCACACGAAGGTCACTGGTTGATCGTACAAGACGACAAAGGTCGTCGAGAATTTCCCTTAGGAGGAGAGGTGTATTCAATCGGCAGAGCACCCAACTGCGATATTCGCCTATATTCACTCTTTGTTTCTCGCCGACATGCCACATTGGTGCGACGCCAGCGAGAGGATGGCAGCTACTATTATCGGATTGTGGATGGCGACCTCAAAGGTCAGTTGAGTTCTAACGGAATCTTGATTAATAGTCACAAAGTTCCAGCCCACAATCTGGAAAATGAGGATGTGGTGACGTTTGATCCGAGAGTAACAGCCAAATATTATCGCCTCAAGCGAGAAACAGGTAAGTCTGGGCCAATCGATCCGTTGGATGTGACCTTAATCGACCCTGCGATGATTGAGGAATCGGAAGATTAATCGTCTTGGGAGTTTGTAGCACCAAAGGTACAGCTCAAGGTAGAAGTCAGCTTGTGATGAGAAAATCCGGCTAGCTTTGGAGGATGGAATTGTGGAGGAATAATGGTGGAAAAAGTGATTCATGTGATCGGCGGTGGGTTGGCAGGTACAGAAGCAGCGTGGCAAATTGCCAAGGCTGGTGTGCCAGTGGTGCTGCACGAGATGCGACCCGTGAGGCAAAGTCCGGCCCATCACACAGGGGAATTAGCGGAGTTGGTGTGCAGTAATTCCTTTGGTGCTCAGTCGAGCGATCGCGCTTCTGGTTTATTGCACGAAGAACTGCGTCGCCTGGGTTCAATGATTATCCGCAAAGCCGATGAACATGCTGTCCCGGCGGGCGGGGCGCTTGCGGTAGACCGGGCCGTCTTTAGCCATGAATTGACCGAAACCTTGGCAAGTCATCCTCTGATTGAGTTACGTCGGGAAGAGGTGCCGCAGATTCCCCCAGAGGGCGTGGTGGTGTTGACGAGTGGCCCCCTCACAACACCTGCTTTGGCTGAAGACTTGCAGCGCTTCACAGGCATGGAATACTTTAGCTTTTTTGATGCGGCATCGCCGATTGTCGTGGGGGAATCGATCAACCGGGATATTGCCTTTATGGCCTCACGCTACGACAAAGGTGAAGCGGCTTATCTCAACTGTCCGATGAACAAGGAACAGTACCTCCACTTCTGGCAGGAACTTTGTGCAGCCGAAAAGGCTGAATTGAAGGATTTTGAGCAAGAAACAGCCAAATTCTTTGAAGGCTGTCTGCCCATTGAAGAGATGGCACGTCGGGGGGAAGAGACGATGCGCTACGGCCCCTTGAAGCCAGTGGGACTATTCGACCCACGCACTAAAGAGCAAACAGAAGAAGACTTAAGCCAAAAGCGCGATCGCCCTTATGCCGTGATCCAACTGCGGCAAGAAGATAAGGCAGGTCAGTTGTGGAATATGGTAGGATTCCAGACGAATTTGCGCTGGAGTGAGCAGAAACGAGTGTTTCGGCTGATTCCGGGCTTGGAAAATGCCGAGTTTGTGCGGATGGGCGTCATGCACCGCAACACGTTTCTGAATGCGCCTGAGTTATTGCATCCGACGCTGCAATTTAAGAAGCGCCCGACGTTACTGGCAGCCGGTCAATTGGTGGGGACAGAAGGCTACACCGCAGCGACGGCTGGGGGTTGGTTAGCGGGGACGAATGCGGCGCGGTTGGTGTTGGGATTGGAACCGGTCATGCTTCCGGCAACGACGATGATGGGTGCGTTGATTGAGTTCATTAGTTCGGCTTCACCCAAGCATTTCCAACCGATGCCGCCGAATTTTGGTATTTTGCCTCCGTTGTCGGTGCGAATTAAGAATAAGCAAGAGCGATATGGGGTGTATCGCGATCGCGCTTTGGCTGATCTGGATTGCTGGAGTAGGGGAATTCAGGAAGAAGCGGCCTAAATCTAACCTTTCCCCAATACCTTCCTCACTAAAACTCCGGCGACAAGGAATGAGGTGTTCGCTGGAGTTTCAGTTTGAGGAAGCGATTAAATATCCAATTTAGATGAACAATAAATTAGCATTCTGAAGACTTAATTCGAGTGATTCTCTAATATTGAAGCTTAACCGATTCCTTAAAATTTGCTGAATTTGTTGCTGTAAATTGGATTCTGTATGCTCTTGAAGCGTTTCAAGAGATATCAGCAACCGATGCCTATCTAGTAGAGGCACATTTTCTATTAAGCTGTCAGCTTCCCATAACATTTGCTCTTGTGCTTCTGGAATCAGCTTCACCCAATTAGAGAGCAACAAGTTGCGCTCTACAATAGTCAGCTTCCATTGATAGTCAGGCATGTTGCTTGTCTCGTATAACATTCCGATACCTTTTCCTAATGTAGAGACTGAATGTGAAAAACTTGTCAATGAAGCGCTCTTTTTTGTGAAGGAATTGTAAGGAATTGTAAAAAGAGCGCTTTCAGTATCAGGAGTTCCTCAGATTGAAGGAGCGATCGCGCTTGATGCCCTCTTTTGGCTGCCCTAACTGACGGATTTCAGGAAGGCCCATGATTCTAGCTGTAGGACATCGGCTGAGAGGTTGTTTTGGAGATTCAGTTCCCATGGATGGCTGAGCTGGGGACTTGACTGATGGCTAAAAATCTGATTTATTTTGCGATGGACTTCTTCTTTTGTATGGTCTTGGAGTGTTTCAAGCAATGTAAGCAACCGCTGACTATCTAGTAGAGGCACGTCCCCTATCAATTCGTCAGCTTCTTCTAACATTTGCTCTTGTGCTTCTGGCATCAGCTTCATCCAATTAGAGAGCGAGAGGTTACGCTCTACGATGGTCAGCTTCCATTGATAGTCAGGCATATAGCTTGTTTCATCTAACCTTTCATTTTTCTTCTTTCAGAGGTTTGTTGGTGTATCCGGAAAGTTTGGTTAGATAATCGGTGAAATTTAGTAAAAACTGAAAATTGTGAAAGCGATCGCATTTTGGCTGACGTTGCCCTCTAGAAGAGAAGAGGGAGACTCGTAGGGTGCGTTACTAACGGACTACTCTAATCCTCTATCTAGAAGAGCGGTGCGTTACGGCGCACCTAGGGTAAAGTCAGTGGCAAACCTCTGTAGCTATTGCGCCTAAAACATCCTACGTTTGCTGTTTCAGTTGAGACGTAGAAATTGTAGGATTTACGCTATGACTCAAAATTAAATCTATCACCCAGGAGTTGACATCATATGAAAAAAATGTATCAAGGACGCTCTGTTCCTGTTTTGGCGGTAATAGCAATCGCAACGACTGGGATGAGTACTTCTGCGATCGCACACAGTGACATCACACCCTCTCAAGCAAGCGTGAAATTGGCACAAGCATCACTAGCGGGACAGTGCCGTGCGACCAAACTGCAAATACCCATTTTCCGGGAGGCTAATACGACGAGTGAGGCGTTACAACTTCTATCTCCCAATGCAGAAGTTACGTTAGCGGAGAATCGGGTGAATCGTAGGGGCTTTATTCGCATCAATGCTCCTGTAGAAGGGTATGTAGAAGCTATCAACCTGAAGCCTTGTACTGCCAGTACTGGAGTCACTACTACAGACACAACCCAAACCCCTGCAACATCTTCAACATCTTCAACAGCAGACCTTTGCCGTCGAGTTGCTCGACCACCGCAAGGTTTGGTGATTCGCCGAGAACCCACGACCACATCCGCTCGGCTGGGTAGGGTACCTTATTTAGGACGGGTTACTCTGAGTGCTAATCCTACAACTGAGAAAAAAGATGAGGTGCGTAACTGGGTAGAAATTTCTTCACCGACTAGGGGTTGGGTTTCTAATGGGTTGCTGACAGAGGAAGAAAGCAATTTAGGTTATTGTCAGTAAGCTCTTAAGTAGGTGGGCATTAATATTTGTCGTTGAGGCAAGGCAGACCGGAGCTTGAGTGAGGACAGAAGGGAAGAGGGTTTTAGGCTCTTAACATTTGTTGACATACGTGCATTTATTTGTGCCCACCTAGTTAGCGGGTAATTGGATGTTGCGCGAGCATCGCAGAATCATACATTAGTTCAGCTTCCAGGACTTACGCAACTGGCTACGTTATCCGCTACATGTAGGGGCACGGCAATGCCGTGCCCCTACGAAGATGGTGTATTAACCCAGAAAATGCGTAAGTCCTGAACTTCAATTCTCACTCCCTCACTTGGAGCATTGGTGAGGGAGTTGGTGAGAAGAATTTTAGTTTAAGCCATAACCCTTACGGGATGCTGCGCTAATACCAATTCTCTGTAAAGATGCGCTTAATAATAGAGCCTCACCAGCCAACTGGTTATAAGCTGAGTTAGCTAAAAGTTCTTTTGTCAGCACCAGTGGTTGGTGAGCGCTAATCCCAATACGCTTGTGCTGATAGGCTGTTTGCGATCACTAATCCCAATATGCCTGTGCTGATAGGCTGTTTGCGATCGCTAATCCCGATATGCCTGTACTGATAAGCTGTTTGCGATCTCCCTTGACACTCCACAGAGTATCTACTTATTAAGCGCATCTTTACAGAGAATTGGTATCACCTTATGGAAATCCGCTATATTCACCTATTTAAGGCGATTTGCTAATCCTACAGCTTGCATCAGCACAGTTTGAGGTCTAAAACCTAAAAGTAAGTCATTCTTGCGAGAACGATTGAACGATAAGCCAAACGCTAACTGAACTTCACGCCATGCATCAATCAACGGCTGAGAGCGATGTTCCTGGACAAACACCAACGGCAACAAGGCAAACAGTCGTAAAACCGCAGAAAGAGCAAATAAGCCAGCTAAGCCACCGATATTCGGTAGCTGAGCAAGAAAGCCTCCCGCCGTGGTTCCCAGTGCTCCACTCACCCCAGTAATAGCGGCAGCGATCGCAAAATAACCGGCTTGATTGCGTAAAGGTGCCACACTCATCTGCATATTGTGAATACTCAGATCGATCGCCGCCCAAGTACTCCCCCGCAGCACATGAATCAGGGGCAACCCGATCCACACAGAAGCGGGGTTAGCTCCCGTCGCCAGCCAGAATATAGGCGTCACCGCCACCAAAATCCCCACCGAGAGTAAAATAGGTCGATTCCCAATCCGATCCGCCAACTTCCCCCATACCATCAGCATCAGCAGATTCGCGCCAGCCGTTAAGCTGCTGTACAGCGTGACTAAGCTGACATCCAGATGCAAATTATCCAACATATACAGGGAGTAAAACGGCGTGCTGAGGTTAACCGCAAACGTCCAAGTCCCGAAGTAGAGCAGAAACATCAAGAAGTTCGTATCCTTAAACCACCGAGAAGCTGGCTCATTGGAGTCACCACGAGAGACACCTTTAGACTCTGTGGGGGCTTGGGGATTCACATCAATCATGAACCACTGAAAAGCCAAACTGAGCAGACCGGCGACAATGCCTAAAGCTAAAACAATGCCGTAACCTTGAATCGCCCCACCTTTCCAGGTTGACACTCCCCATCCCATTAAGGGAACGCAGATCAGATTCATCAAATTGGCGGCACTATTACGAACCCCAAAATATCGTCCCCGCAACCGCCGAGGCACCAATGCCGCCATCCAACTGAACCAAGACGCACTGCCGAGTGAACCCAGGATATGGGTGACAAAGACAACTCCTAATGTCCAGATCAGAAGTTGGTGGTGTTCGCTTGGAGAATTACTCACGCCTGCCATTAATACCAACAGAATCACCCACAACAACCGCGAGGAGCCAAAAATAAAAAGACTGTACCAGTGACGGCTCGTTGTGCGATCGCCCAGATAGGCTCCTAGGGGTTGCAGCAAATTAACAAACATGGGAATTGACGAGAGTAAGCCAATTTCCACACTCGTTGCACCCAGTTCCAACAAAAAGTTCGTCAGCAGCACACCTGTCGTGACGCTGCCAAAAAACGTAGCAAATACTCCATCTAGGGTTGATGCCCGGAGCGTCGTCCGAACTGATTTCTTGGGAATCGCCAGAGAGGGTGTGGGAAGGACGACTTCTGATAAGGCTCTGTGATCTGAAACGTCTATGGCTGGAAGGGGGCTTGTCTCTTCTAGGGTGCAATCGACGGTGTTTCTAACCATGCAGGGTAATTGATCGGCTAAAGCTCTCGGCGTTTACAAAAGAAATCCTTTTGAAGGATAGGGGGTGCTTTGCTAGGGAAGCATCGTTCAGGGGAAAGATCTATTTCTCAACACTTTGCAACCTAAGGCAATATTTAGCAAGAAGATTTTAAAACAAGTAAATTAATTTAGTGTTCTATAAAAATTGCTTAACACACAGCTCAACCGATAGCCTGAGATTGTCGGCTACTTTCTCTAGAGATGGGTACGCCAAAAAATTCTAGAAATTGATACAAACCCGGTTTGGGAGCGATCGCTCTACTTGTTTTTATGACAACTTCCCCACCTCTTGCTGGATACACCTTACCAGTTTTTGCTTGTGCTGCTGCTCTTGCTGCACTGCATCGGTTACGTCAAGGGAAACTCCTAAATACAGTACTTGTGGATTTAATTGATCCCTGCGAAACGGTACAAATTCCGATTGAGCAAGTGGCTGAGATTCGCGCAGCAATGGTGCTAGCTGTCACACGCTCCCAACCGGGTGATAACCTTGACCTTACCCGCAATACCCCAATTTGGGCTTTAGTTGAATGGGGAAGTGTAGAGCAAACCGAACCGATACGGTTAGTCGGTGGTGAGGGAATTGGACGACAATTAAACGCCGGGGGAAAGGCGGCAATTTACGCTTATGCCGAGCAATTATTCCAAGAAAATCTGAGGCGGCAACTGGCACCGGAGGAAAAAATTCAGGTGACAATTATCCTACCGGAAGGGCGTCAGTTAGCTGAACGCACCTCGAATGCAGCCTTTGGCGTTGTCGAAGGACTCTCCCTGCTAGGGACGACTGGCATTTCCCAACCCCTAAGTGCTCCTGGACAATTAGAAGCATTCCGTGAAGAATTACACGATAAAGTTAGTCAACTCAGAAATAAGCCACAATCGGCCAATAAGCCATTCCCCATTACCCATGACCCAACTTTAGTATTCTGTGTAGGGGAAAATGGTCTGGATTTGGCGCGACAGTTGGGTATTCATCCAGAACAACTGATGAAAACGGCTAATTGGCTAGGGCCAATGTTGGTAGAAGCGGGATTGCAGCAAGTTCCGGCAATTTTGTTGTTTGGCTACCATGGCAAGCTGATTAAACTCGCCGGTGGGATTTTTCACACTCACCATCACCTAGCAGATGGGCGGCTAGAAATTCTCACGGCTCACTGCGCTAAGCTAGGTCTACCCACATCAGTGTTACAGGAGGTTTTTGCCAGCACCACGGCGGAAGCGGCACTGAAGTCTCTGCGGGAATTGGATGCTAGCAGTGGCAGCCATTGGGTAGAGCAGGTTTACAGCTCAATTGCCTCTACCATTGATGCTCGCTCCCAAGACTATATCCGCCGACACAGTGAACAGGACGTTCGTGTCGGTTCAGTCTTGTTTGATCGCGATCGCCAAATCATCGTTTGTAGCGAAACAGGTACCGCGTTATTGTCGCAATTATGCTAACTTTGTATGAATCTCTACACACTTAAACGATAGAAACTCTCTAGTTTCAATCTATCTATTAACCGCAATAGATGTTCGCTGCTCATTGGAAGGCTTTGGCAGCGAAATGTTGCACTCTTATACAATTTCTATGACGGACGCAGCAGTGACACTACAGACAGGACAAGCATCTCACGACACAGAGACTTTATCAACATCGTCTCTCACCGATCAGCTAAATCGCCAGATGATCGTCATTTTGGACTTTGGCTCTCAATATTCTGAGCTGATTGCTCGTCGCATCCGCGAAACTCAAGTCTACTCCGAAGTTCTCTCCTATCGCACCACCGCCGAACAGCTACGGCAACTTAACCCCAAGGGAATTATTCTTTCCGGTGGCCCCAGTTCCGTCTATGATACGGGTGCGCCTCACTCAGACCCAGAGATTTGGAATCTGGGTATTCCCGTACTAGGCGTCTGCTATGGGATGCAGTTGATGGTACAACAACTCGGTGGTCAAGTGACGCGAGCTGAACGGGCGGAGTATGGTAAGGCGTCGCTGATTATTGATGATCCCACCGACTTGCTAACTAATGTGGACGATGGCTCCACCATGTGGATGAGTCACGGGGACTCCTGTGAGGTATTGCCAGAGGGATTTGAAACCCTAGCCCATACCGAGAATACACCGTGTGCGGCGATCGCGCATCATGAAAAGAAGCTATATGGGGTGCAGTTCCATCCAGAGGTTGTCCATTCTCTGGGGGGTATGCCTTTAATTCGTAACTTTGTCTATCACATCTGTGATTGTGAACCCACTTGGACAACCGCGGCGTTTGTCGAGGAAGCAATTCGGGAAATTCGCGGGAAGGTTGGGGATAAACGGGTGTTGCTGGCACTCTCTGGGGGGGTTGATTCATCGACCCTAGCCTTCTTACTTTATAAAGCCATTGGTGAGCAACTCACTTGTATGTTCATTGACCAAGGCTTCATGCGGAAAGGAGAGCCAGAGCGATTGTTGAAACTGTTTAAGGAGCAATTTCACATTCCGGTCGAGTATGTGAATGCGCGCGATCGCTTCTTGGAGCAAATCAACGGTATCACAGACCCCGAAGAAAAGCGCCGTCGCATCGGTCACGAATTCATTAACGTCTTTGAAGAAGAGTCCCGACGCCTTGGCCCCTTTGATTATCTCGCTCAGGGTACCCTTTACCCCGATGTGATTGAGTCGGCGGACACCAACGTCGATCCCAAAACGGGTGAACGAGTTGCAGTGAAAATCAAGAGCCATCACAACGTCGGAGGTTTGCCGAAAGACTTGCGCTTCAAGCTGATTGAACCGTTGCGTAAGCTGTTCAAAGATGAAGTCCGCAAAGTCGGTCGCTCTATCGGCTTACCCGAAGAAATTGTAAATCGGCATCCCTTCCCAGGGCCAGGGTTGGCGATTCGCATCCTGGGGGAAGTTACCGCCGAACGGCTCAATATTTTGCGTGATGCCGATCTCGTCGTTCGTCAAGAAATTAATCGCCGGGGAATCTACCACGATTTTTGGCAGGCATTTGCCGTATTGTTGCCGATCCGCAGTGTGGGGGTGATGGGTGACCAGCGTACCTACGCTTATCCTATCGTCTTGCGTCTGATTAATAGTGAGGATGGCATGACCGCTGATTGGTCACGAGTGCCTTACGACCTATTGGAAACAATCTCAAATCGGATTGTCAACGAAGTCAAGGGAGTGAATCGCGTAGTCTACGATATCACCTCCAAGCCCCCTGGCACTATAGAGTGGGAATAAAGACCTGTAAGACTAGTTTTAGATTGATCTCACTTAACCCGCTCTCACCCCTCGGTAGGGCGGGATTTTTGCTCAAAAAACGTCTCGTAATCGGCTTCGGGGGTCAATATGGACACAATAAAGGCTCACCACTCAAAAACCCTCAAAAAGTTGCAAACTCACCTACGCCACTTAGTCGGGAAAGCTATCCATGATTACAACATGATTGCGGATGGCGATCGCATCATGGTATGCCTATCGGGTGGCAAGGATTCTCACACCCTACTCGATTTATTGCTGAGCCTCCAGCGTAAAGCCCCCATCAAGTTCGATATCCTCGCGGTGAACCTAGACCAGAAACAGCCGGGTTTTCCAGCACATGTGCTACCCGAATATTTGGAATCTTTGGGGGTAGCGTATCGGATTGTGGAAGAGGACACGTACAGTATTGTGCAACGGGTGATTCCCGAAGGAAAGACCATGTGTGGATTATGTTCGCGCTTGCGTCGTGGCATTCTCTATCGTGTAGCCAGTGAAGAGGGAGCAACCAAAATTGCCCTCGGTCACCATCGAGATGATATTGTAGAAACCTTGTTTCTCAATATGTTCTATGGGGGACAACTTAAAGCCATGCCACCCAAGCTGTTGAGTGATGATGGCAAGCATGTGGTTATTCGACCATTGGCGTATTGCTCTGAGCAGGACATTGGGGATTATGCGATCGCTAAAGAGTTTCCCATTATTCCCTGTAAACTTTGCGGCTCTCAGGAAAACTTGCAGCGAGTACAAATTAAGAAGTTACTGCAAACTTGGGAAGAGGAATATCCAGGACGCACAGAAAGTTTATTCCATAGTATTCAGAATGTTACGCCTTCTCACTTGGCTGATACTCAGCTGTTTGATTTTGCCAATTTGGACGCTCAGTATGTTGATCAATAAATTTTAGAGTATGGGTGTTAACGTATCCCCGACCAAAGCCAAAGTCCTAAGGTGATAGGAATTGCTACATAAGCATAAGAACGGAGATTCATCACTAAAATTGTCATCCCCAAAGTCGAGGAAGGCTGAGGAAAAAATCGCACTAAACAGAATCCTTCTGAAACAACACTTAGGAAGAAACCCACAGAGAGGAAAATGATAAAAGCTAAAATTTGCAGAATGTTGGTGTAAAACTCTACGCTGAAATTGGTAAAAATAGGAACTGTTACTGTCGTCCAATTCAATGAATTAATAAATCTAATCAGCGTTACCTCTAAAAATAATATCAGGAACCATAAAATACCCCATAATAGCGGATTCAGGCTAAAAGCTTTTAGGTGAATTCGCTTGAAAAAATGGGTTGATAGTGAACCGAATAAGAGAACAAATAAGCCCAAAATTAGGTAAGTAACCAGGGAGGGATAGCCTAAAGACGCCACTCCGAAAATAAAGAATACACCAACAAGTGTGGAAAACAGGTTAGCTACGGTCAATATCTGAATGGATTTAAAACGATTCAGATGCTCTCGTTGAGCGAGAGTAATGCTTTCAATCCCAATGATGAACAAGAGTCCAATGCCAAAGCTAGCGATTGACGCAATTAAGGGTAAATTTAAAAGCACCACGCCGGCGGGAGGCCAACTGTTGGCGCTAGCCGTTTCTGTACTTAACAATAGTATTCCTATTGTTAGCAGTAAGACTTGAACAATACGCATTTTCGGATTACTCCACTTTCCCTTTCCTATACGGCTGAAAATGTTACGAGGAGTAGGGTAAATTAATCGATAAAACAGCAAGAAGAGATGGCTGAGAATTGGGAATTTAGGCAGGATCAAGAGCATTTTGCTTTAATTGAGCCAAAGAAACGTATTCCAGCGCTAATGCATGGGTGGCTGACAAAACGACGGGTGGAGCAACGCCAGCATCCAAAGCTTCCTTCCAGCGCGAGGCGCACAAACACCAGCGATCGCCGGGTTTCAATCCTGGGAAATTAAAGGCTGGCACTGGCGTACTCAAGTCATTCCCCCTCGATTGGGTAAAGGCTAGGAATTCTTGTGTCATTTGGGCACAGACGATGTGTGCGCCGATGTCACCCGCTCCAGTGCTACATTTTCCATCGCGGTAAAATCCGGTGATGGGCGATGTGCAGCAGGTTTCTAGTTCTCCCCCAAGGACGTTTCTAGCATTGGTCATGTCAACAATTTCTCTGCTAAAGGCTCTCAATCAAATGATGCCACCTAATATTGAGATAGCCCCAACTTTTCCCGGATCACGTCCTCCTTGGCCCTAAACCCAACCAACACCGCCGTTCCATCTTTAACAAAAAGCGGTCGCTTGAGCAGCATCGCATCCTGGGCAAACGCCTCAATCCACTGCTCATCTGTCCAATCCTGCTTTTTGTCACCTAATGCCCGGTAGGACTGTCCGGAGGTGTTCCGCATCGGTTTAGACCCCAAAACTTCCACCCAACGCTGAATCATCTCATGGGTTGGCGGATGTTCCTTCGTATTAATAAACTCATACGCAACAGAATTATCTTCGAGCCACGTAAACGCCTTCTTACAGGTTCCGCAGTTGGGTATTCCGTAGACTTGGATAGACATCAGGCTGGTTAATTAATCTCAACGGCTATGCTATGCACCAATATTTTCATACTATTTCACCATAATTTCTTATACTTCATACTTCAGACTTCACACTGCATCCTTGTTTATGTCTCGTGCCAAGGCCTTACAATATTACGTCCTGACGCGTCTACTCCTAGCTCCTTTGATGCTGTGGACGATTACAACCCTCGTGTTTCTCCTGCTTAGAGCTACGCCAGGAGACCCCGTTGATGCGATTCTTGGCGGTCGTGCTCCCGATGAGGAGAAGAACAAACTCCGACAACAGTTAGGGTTATCCGACCCCTTGTGGTTGCAATACCTTCGCTATCTGGGAAGCTTACTGCATTTCGACTTAGGCAGCTCCATATCCAGTCAGGGTCAAAAAGTTTGGGAAATTATTCAGCTCCATTTCCCAGCCACCATGGAATTGGCGGTATTTGGGATTATAGTGGCTTTTTTCGTGGGTGTTAGCATTGGGACTCTCGCCGCCTCCCGCAGCGGCACCCTTTTTGATATTGGAGGACGCCTATTTGGTATCATCACCTATTCCCTACCCCTCTTCTGGGTAGGGATGATTTTGCAGTTAATTTTTGCGGTGCAACTCAATTGGTTCCCTCTCGGAACACGCTTCCCGATTTCCATCCCGTCCCCTGTTGGCTTTACGGGTCTTTATACCATTGATAGCCTCCTGAGCGGCAACCTGAACCAGTTTTTTACCGCCCTCTATTATCTCGCGTTACCGAGTGTCACATTGGGAGTGCTGCTCAGTGGGATTTTTGAGCGGATTGTGCGGGTAAACCTGAAGCAAACCCTCAAAGCCGATTATGTGGAAGCTGCAAGAGCTAGGGGTATTCCCGAAGCTCGAATTGTCGTCGCTCACGCTCTGAAGAATGCAATGATTCCCGTGATTACCGTGTTGGGACTGACGCTGGCTTCTTTGCTGGGAGGAGCCGTGTTAACCGAAGTAACCTTCTCTTGGCCTGGTTTAGGCAATCGCTTGTATGCGGCTATTTCGGAACGAGATTACCCAACCGTGCAGGGAATTATGGTATTTTTTGGCTCAATCGTTGTCGTGGCTAGCATGGCGATCGATATTATCAATGCTTTGATTGACCCACGTATTCGGTATTAACGCGGACATAATATTTAGTAGCGAATTTGCAGCGTCACGGATTGTTGCACCTTCTGCTCACCCCCAACAACGGGTAAGTCAGCCCTTTGCTCTGCTGCGACTTTACCCTGATTGGCAACAGCGGGATAAATGATGGGTTGAGGTGGGTTGGCTCCATTAATTTGAATGCCCATCACTTCCCGTTGATCGAGATTGAGTGCTCTCAATGCCGCATCCGCTTGCTTTTTCGCATCGTCAGCCGCTTTCTGAATCGCTTGCTGTTGAGCTTGTGCGATCGCATTATCCGAAGCCACAAAACTCACACCATCAATCCGTGTTGCTCCGGCGTTGATCGCCTCATCTAACAGCCTCCCAGATTTATCGGTATCAATGCGAAAGCTGACGGTGTTAGTGCCAATATAACCATTAATGCTTTGCTTCCCATCTTTGTAGGTGTAGTTAGGCGTCAGGCTAATACCCGTAGTTTCCAGCTTTTCCACTTTGCGGGATTTCAGCAGTTCCACCACCATTTGCGATCGCTTGGCGATTTGCTGTTGTACGTCCTGAGCCGTTTTTCCCTGAATTTCAACACCCAAACGCACCTGAGTCAAGGTTGTGGGAATATTAACACTGCCGGTACCTGAAACTGTCAAGGTTCTAGCCGCAGAAGCCAAATTGGGCGTTTGGGCGTTACTCGAAACAGCTTGACAGGAGGTGAGAGTGAGCAAACTACCCACTAACAATAATGCCTTCAACCGATCCCAGGAATTCAACGGGGAGTAAAGGAAGCTGTTCATCTTTTGGCTGACTCAGTGGATTGGATGTCCCTAATCTGGCATCCAAATTGGTGTGAAGTCCGATGGGTTACAGTTTTAGAAACTAGGCTGCTGCTCCCATATTTGTGGTGGAAAACCCTATTTTTAGGCAATGGGTAATCGGTAATCGGTCATGGGAATTTATGACTCAGTAGGGAAAAATTAAGGACAATTATCATGGTGTCAGGGTTCTTTATTCCAGATACGGCGTCCCAATGCAGCCAGTAACCCATCCCATTGTGAAAGACTTAGTATTAATTGGTGGCGGTCATACCCATGCGATCGCACTTCGCATGTTGGGCATGAAGCCGTTGCCCGGATTACGCATTACTCTGATTACCGACACCTCCCACACCCCTTATTCTGGGATGTTGCCCGGTCATGTTGCGGGTTACTATGACTTTGACGAATGCCACATTGATCTGCGACACCTTGCTCAGTTTGCCCAAGCTCAACTTTATATTGATCGCGCAGTCGGTCTTGACTTAAAAAACAACAAAGTTCTCTGTGCCAATCATCCACCCGTCGCCTTCGATGTCTTATCCATCGATATTGGCAGCACTCCAGCCAAAGTGGATGTACCCGGTGCCGCCCAATATGCCATTCCCGCCAAGCCAGTTCCCCTATTTTTACAACACTGGAATCAGTTAATTGAGGAATTTACCCAAAATCCCCAACAACCCATGCATCTAGGTATTGTGGGGGGTGGTGCTGGCGGCGTGGAACTCGCGCTGACGATGCAACACCATCTGCATCAAATCCTTCAAGCCAAAGAACACCCACAACAACAGCAGCCACAAATTCATTTATTCCAGCGTGGTGCTGAATTAATGCCCAACCATAATGCTTGGGTACGCCGACACCTCTACCACCTGCTGATGAATCGGGGTGTTCAGGTACATTTAGAGGAAACCGTCAGTGAGGTTTTACCGGACAAAATTGACTGTGAGTCCGGTTTACAGGTAGAGTGCGATTATACATTCTGGGTGACAAACGCCTCAGCACCGGAATGGATTGAGGAATCTGGACTGAAAACCGATTCAGACGGCTTTATTTTGGTGGGAGACACCTTGCAATCCCTGTCTCATCCCCATATTTTTGCCGCTGGTGACATTGCCACGATGGTCAATCATCCCCGTCCCAAAGCTGGGGTTTTTGCCGTGCGTCAGGGAAAACCACTGTTTGAAAATTTGACGGCGTTCTTACGGGAAAAACCCTTAAAACCTTACAAACCGCAGCAGCAATTTTTAGGATTAATTGGTACAGGGGACGGAGAAGCGATCGCATCTTGGGGGGCTTTGTGCTGGCAATCGCCTTTACTGTGGCGCTGGAAAGATTACATCGATCGCAAATTCATGCAGCGCTTCAGTGACTTGTCACCCATGGGGAATGGGCAAGAGCCTAACATCCAAACTCCAAACTCCATCTTACCCTTACCCCCCAGTAGTCTTTTTAATAAAGAGGGAGTGAAGGGGGTTCAGGGAGGAAACCAAACTCCAGTAATGCGTTGTGCGGGTTGCGGGTCTAAAGTTGGCAGTTCTACCCTAGAACGAGTATTGCAACGGCTGCAACTGCAAACCCCAAATTGGATGCAACGAGAGGATATTCTCATCGGATTGGGAACGCCGGATGATGCAGCGGTAATACAAGTCCCCGCAGGTCAAGTGATCGTGCAGACTATTGATTATTTTCCCGCTTTGCTCAGTGACCCTTACATTTTTGGTCAAATTAGTACTCATCACTGCTTAAGTGATATTTTTGCCATGGGCGCAACCCCTCAGAGTGCCTTGGCAATGGTGAGTGTTCCTTATGCCAGCGAAGACAAAGTAGAAGAAACGCTCTATCAACTGCTATCAGGTGCGATGCATGTACTCTACCAAGCACAGGCGCAATTGATTGGGGGTCACACCACAGAAGGGGCAGCATTAGCTTTCGGACTGGCTTGCAATGGACTGGCAGCACCGGAGAAGTTGCTCAGGAAAGGGGGTATGCAGCCCGGTCAAGTGTTGATTGTCACGAAAGCGCTAGGCACGGGCACTTTATTTGCTGCTGATATGCGGTTGCAGGCGAAGGGGCGGTGGATTGATCAGGCGGTTCACTCCATGTTGCTATCCAATCAGGAAGCCGCTAAGGTATTTGTGCAACATGGGGCGACGGCCTGCACGGATATCACAGGGTTTGGTTTGTTGGGGCACCTGATGGAAATGGTGAAAGCTTCGGGTGTGGCTGTTGAGTTGGATTTAGAGGCCATTCCAGTTTTGGATGGGGCACTCGAAACAGTGGAAAAGGGAATTATGAGTTCTCTGCAACCCCAGAATCTAAGAGCCTCGTATTACATCAACAACTTATCTGAAGTCAGCACTTGTGCCAAATACCCACTTTTGTTTGACCCCCAAACCTCTGGTGGACTTCTGGCAGCGGTGCCGGCTGGGCAAGCCGATGTATGTTTAGCCACACTGCAAGCCAGAGGTTATGCCCAGAGTCGAATTGTGGGTTGTGTGATACCCCGTGTGGAAGGCATTAAGCCAGTTGCGATCGCGTAGCGCTGCTGCGATAGCGGAGCTAAGCCCTGTCTACCTTTCGGGAACGACTTCGTTGAACGAGCGTCAGCGCAGATCGCATCTACCGACGGGTTTTGACCACACCCCCAGTGTTTGGCGCTCGATGCTTCAGGTGTTTCACTGATGTTAATGAATGCAGCATCTCTCATTCCGCAGCGATCGCAACGATTGAATTTTACCGACAGCTTCGCAATGAGCGATAGCGTTCTGGTACAGTCGCACGACAAAAGTTGACTCCGTTGATTAAGGCACCTTCCAATGTCGCCCCCTGAAGGTTCGCCCCTTCCAGATTGGCACCACTCAAATTTGCCAACTCTAAGTTAGCTCCCTTGAGATTAGCCCCTCGGAGATCAGCATTCTCTAGATCCGCTCCTTTGAGATTGGCATCACTCAGGTTAGCATTCGCAAGTTGAGCCTTCTTCAGGGAAGCGGAACTGAGTTGAGTCCCTTTGAGATTGGCACCACTCAGGTTAGCCTGATTCAGGGGCGCACCTCTCAAATCACATTGAATACAATCGCCCGTCTGCTGCAATGTTTGAAAGTGTTCGTTGGATGCGGCGTAAACAACAGAGCTAAATCCAACGGTTGCCAGGAGAGTTATCGCTGTTATCCCTTGGAATTTCATATTAAATTGGAGAATTGCCGATACACTGGAATCACCTTACAATGGCTCAAAGCCAGTGCAATTCCTCTATTTAGGTGAACCGTTTGGGTGAAGCCAGACCCCGATAGTTGGTTTTATAATGCTACCTATTGCGGATAGAACAGCCCGTTGCGATCGCACTCATTCACCTCAATTAGCTACTATTCCCAAGCTTTCCACTTTCAGCATTAGTTGACTGTTTTTTTGTGATTTTTGATACAAAAAACGATTATTTCAACGTCGAGTAACACTTGATTCTGGCGTAGTGTAGATTTTGTCAAATCCACTTTGTGCCCCTTGTAAGATGCTACTCAGCCAAAAGAGGAGAGCTGAAGCGAAGATTCATTCATCGACACTTCATAAATTCTCCACTGGTTAATAGTTTCATGACTAGCCATTAATATTATAAATGCCTTGATTGCCAGTATCTCAAGATATATTTTATCGGTCTTTCATGTTCTGACCAGAGAAAAATCGAGTGGAATTCAAAAATTTAATTGCTGATTTACCTGATTTGATGCCGAGAGGAAGTAATAAATTGACAGAGCCTGTAATACAGGAGCGATCATGTCCTGTGTCAAGGTTCAACATAGATCGTCTAAAGACGGTCTGTGTAGCCAGACAAAGCCTATTTACATAAGTACATTCACAGGAATATAATGTTATACATGTAATACGGTGATCAATTTGTATTTTCAGACTTGCTCTCAAGCCGAACCCGGTTTCAACGTCTGAATTAAGGAACTTGGATGCTCCTAAGCTGAGTCAGGGTAAAGATCGAACAAGCGAGAAGAGAGTTCCAGGCGATTAAGGGTGTTCTTAAGTGTCAATAATCTCAGCCTAAGAATCCATAGAATTGGGTGCTGACCAGTCTGAGCAATCTACCAAGGCTTCATGGCCATCCAACTTACTCGCAACAGTGTTGCCTAAATATTGAATGAAAGCCAGATAAAGGGTGCTTTCAAGCCAAATTTCGCAATTTTAATCGTAAGTCATGGCTATTTTTACAGAAGAGTTAAAAGCCACGTATTTCACCTGAAATACACACGATGAACAGCTATTAAGAGAGTTCAACAACATGAGTGGGTTGCCTGGTACGAATATCTCTATTTTTCAATAAATGATGAAGTTAACCGATAAAATTTGACTTCAAATTTTAATAATGATGAGGTTCCCAAAGACCCGTCAAAGGTAGAAAACGCCTGTGTAATAGAGTTTTAACTCTTGACAAAAATCGAATAATGATTAGGCGATAGAACGCTGTATTAGAGCAAAATACCGTTTTCAGCACCTAGTATGGCTCGGAGGAGCGTCTTGTAACAGTAGACATTGAGCAGATAGTTCGTGTCTATGATTTGTTGAACCTTTTTTTAGTCTTTTAGACTTAGCCATTCTATCTAAGGTAGTGAGCAATGCTTACTTCTTCATTTGTTAGTTCATGTTTAAAGGAGTTTCCAATGGCAACTCAGGAGGTAGTTACCACCGCCGAACTGGCAAAGCAGATTCTGGTTTGCAGCGAACAGGGATTTACAGGTCAGTTGGATTTGGCGATTAAAGAACCCAAATCTCAGGGTTGGAGTCTGTATTTCCGCCAAGGTAGTTTGATTTGGGGTGCTGATGAAATACATCCCATTCGCCGATTGCTGCGGCAGTTATCTATGTACTGTCCGCAACTGGCGATCGATAGCAATGCCTTAGCCAGTCTATGTACACAGCGCAAGCTTCCCACGCGAGTGTCTACTATCTCTCAAAAAGCGGTTCAGCCTCAAGATGGAGACTACCGCTTTTTAGTCGAGTTGATGAAGCAGGGGAAACTTAGGCGATCGCAAATGTCGGCGATTGTTGAAGGTTACATTGCGGAGATACTCTTCGATATCCATCAACGATGGGATCGATTCCGCTATCGTTCAGCCTTGCAACTCACCTACCGCTCCATTCCTCCAGACACCTTAAATTCGAGCGATTCCACACTGGTTTCGATTCAAGTTGAGCCGATTTGGCAGCAAGCCTTGCAAACTTGGCAGGCTTGGCAGCAGGACGCCTTAGCCGAGGTTTCCCCCAACCTTGCTCCCGCCATCTCCAAAGCTGAGGAATTGCGTTGGCAAACTTCGCCCAAAGTCTACCAAAACCTGATCACCCTTGTGGATGGTCATCAGACATTCAGGGATTTAGCGGTCAAGTTAAAACAGAACCTGTTACCCCTAACCCTGTCCATCATGCCCTACATCCGTAAAGGATTGATTGAAGTACTCGAAGTTGGGGACTTGAACTATGCCATCAAGCCAACGACTCCTCCTCAGCCCCCAGCCTTCGGTTCACGGGTAAGGCCGGTTCAAGCCCAACAGACGAGTCCCTTGGTGGCTTATATCGATGACAGCCGACTTGATTGCCAGAGGATGAATCATATTCTCGCTCAGGTTGGCTATCGGTGCATCCTGATTCAAGACCCAGTGCAAGCACTGCCACTCTTGCTAGAGCATAAACCTCACCTAATCTTTTTGGATCTGATTATGCCCGTTACCAACGGGTATGAAATCTGCTCGCAAGTTCGCCGAATGTCAGTATTTCAAGATACGCCTGTGATTATTCTCACCAGTAATGACGGAATTGTAGACCGGGTACGAGCCAAGATGGTTGGCTCTACGGGCTTTTTAGCCAAGCCCATCGGGCGGGAAAAAGTGCTGAGTATTCTGCAAAAGTATCTAGTGCTAACAAAACCTGCTCCATCCTAGAGGTAGCAAAATTGGCAGGATGAGTCTCTTGCCCTTGGTTTAAAGCCCAAAGCCATGAATTTGACCCATTTTATCTGACAAAAGCTTGTTTTATGACTACAGTCCTGTTGGTTGAAGATAGTCTCACGGAAACCGAAGTGATTACCCGTCACCTCAGACAGGCGGGTTTAACCGTAATCAGTGTCACCAGTGGTGAAGAAGCCCGTGTTCAACTTCAGTCGCAAAAACCCGATTTGGTAATTCTCGATGTGATTTTGCCAGGGCAAAGCGGATTTGAACTGTGCCGCGAAATCAAGACCAATTCCCATACCCAAGCCATCCCAGTCGTGATTTGTTCAACCAAAGGAACCGAAGCCGATAAACTTTGGGGTTCGATGCTGGGAGCCGATGCCTACATCCCTAAGCCGATCGATCAAAAAGCACTCATGCAAACCATCCAGCAATTGACTTCCATTTATTAGGTGATGAGGAACAGGGATTCATGCTGAACTCGCTTGACTTTGGGCAAACAGTAAGCAGCCTTGACTTGCTGACATTAGACTTTCTGTCTGAAGCTGCCCTACCCCCAGAAACACGCCAACGCTTGCTTCGCTTTCCCTTGGGTGTTGAAGACAGTGCTCTGCTGCCCCTAGAACAAATTACAGAAATTTTTAGGCTGAATGTGGCAGAAATTCTCCCAGTACCTGAAATGCCCAGTCAGGTTTTAGGAATTTGCAATTGGCGAGGAGAAATGATTTGGCTGATAGACCTCAACCATCTGGTGGGATGTCCCCCCCTGTTTCGGCAACAATCCTTGTTGGTGCCTCCGACAGTAATGGTGGTTCAGGTTCAGGGTCAGTCCGTCGGTCTCGTGGTGCAACAAGTCAACGACATCGAGTTACACGACTTACAGCAACTCCAGCCCGTTGCCCCTGGTTTATTTCCGCCTAAACTCTTGCCTTTTGTCCTGGGGGCACTGCGCGGGGACAACGGTACGGTCTTAGATGTCATCGCCATTGCTCAGTATCCCTTGTGGCAGAGGCATTCCTGATATAGCAAAAGGCAGAAGGCAGAAGGCAGAAGGCAGACCGGAGCTTTAGTAAGGACAGAAGATAGAAAGCAGAGCGCTTTTTGGCTCCCACGTTTTTACTCCCTGCCCACTCGAAAATTACCTATCCCTTCCTCTGCGCTCTCTGCGCCTCTGTGGTTCGTTAATAGGTATTTTTGGGGCAGGACGGGAGTAAAACGTGGATGAAAAAGGCTCTTTTGATTCAAGACACGATAGTCGTCTGTTTTCCCAAACTTTTTTCTTTCAGGCGTGGGCAATAACACCCACAACTAAAGTTTTTCTTGCCTTCTGCCCTTCTGCCTTCTGCCTTCTGCCATCTGCCTTTCTTTGTAACAACCCACAGCTTTAACGTTGATATCCAAAAACAACAGCTAGCCGCAAAAAAACGCTGGGCTGCTGTTGGAGCTTGCTGTGCAAATTTCCACCCTTTGAATCCAGAAGCCAATAAACTATGACAGATCTCAGCCACAGCCACCCTTTTAATAGCAATAACCCGAACGGAATTCCTGGTAGCTCCGGTGCAGTTGACCCTTCAGAGGTTGCTAACCCTAGCGCCGATGTTTGTAATGTGGGGACTGAGCCGAATACCGCAGCTACGGGGCAGTCGAGATGGGTAATTGAGCCAGAGCTAACCCCAGAGCAGCTAGCGCTAATCTCGCCAGAACGCGATCGCTCCCTGGCGATGCCCCCTCTTGAATCCCAACTCGATTCCTCACCCACTCACCCTAAAAACGATCAAACACCTGTAGGATTCAAAGGCCATTTTGACGATCCACACCAAGCTCTCGCCTTAGTCAGTGCCATCAAAGCAGACCTGAAACACGCAGGATATCTCACCCAACCGGACGCTTATGAGAAAATTCTCCAGTTGGAAAAATTGGCTCAAAACTTGCCAACCGAATTGAAGCCTCACTTGAGTATGGCGACCGAGCAACAGTTAAAGCATGAACGGCAGTGGTTGTCAACCCTGGCGAATCAGATGCGCCAATCGACCGCTCAAGATGCTTTGCTCAGACTTACAGTGACTGAGGTTGGTCAACATTTACAGGTAGACCGAGCGTTAATCTACCAATTCCACACCGATACTCAGGGTACGGTGGTCGCCGAGTTGATGGCGGGTGGCTATACTCCGGCCTTGGGAGAAACTCTGCCGGCGATCGCATTTGGTGCCGACAACCGACAGGACTACCAACAACAGCAAGTCATCGTCCTAGAGCATGTCTACCAAAAAGCTCCAACGCCCTATCAACTCCAATTGCTGCAAAAGTTTCAAGTTAAAGCCAGCCTCAGTCTGCCCATTTTCATAGAAGGGCAAGTGTGGGGCTTACTCGTTGTGCAAGACTGCTCGACGCTTTCCCGACGCTGGCAGGAAGCCGAAATTCATCTGCTGTACCAAGTTGTCACCGAGCTGACGACATCCCTACAGCCCCTGGAATTTCAGGCTCAAATGCAAAAACAGGCTGAAGTCGGTGCTAAAGAGGCTCAAGCGGAGCGAGCCGTGAATCTGGTGATCGAAAAGATTCGCAAGAGCCTGGACATCAATACCATTTTGGCAACAACCGCGCAAGAAGTCCGCAAACTCTTAGATATCGAACGCATCACAATTTACAAATTCCGTCCCGACTATTTCGGCGATTTCCTGGTGGAGTCGGAGACAGGAGGCTGGCCTAAACTGGTCGGCAGCGGATGGGAAGACCCCTATTTACAAGAACACCAAGGGGGTCGCTTCCGCAACAACGAACCTCTGGTAGTCGATGATGTTTACAATGGCGGCCTCACGGATTGCCATGTGGAAGCGTTAGAAAACTTCGGCGTCAAATCCTGCATGGTGGTGTCCATCTTCCAAGGCAAGAAGTTGTGGGGATTGCTCAGTGCCTTTCAACACAGCGGCCCCAGGCATTGGCAAGACAGTGAAGTCAAATGGCTGTCTCAAATCGCAGCTCAACTGGGGTTAGCGCTACAGCAGGCGGAGTATTTAGAAAAACTGCAAGACCAAACCCAGCAAATGGGTAAAGAGGCAGAACGAGAGCGATCAATCGCCCGCGTAATTGATAAAATTCGCCAGTCATCGGATATGGATACCATTTTCCGAGTCGCGGCGCAAGAAGTCCGTCGGCTGCTCGATGTAGAGCGGATCACGATTTACAAATTCCGTCCCGACTATTTCGGCGATTTCCTGGTGGAGTCGGAGACGGGAGGCTGGCCCAAACTGGTGGGTAGTGGATGGGAAGACCCCTATTTGCAGGAAAACGAAGGCGGTCGCTTCCGCCACAACGAACCTCTGGTCGTCGATGATGTCTACAATGGCAGTCTCACGGATTGCCATGTGGAAGCCTTGGAATACTTTGGGGTGAAATCCTGCATGGTGGTGTCCATCTTCCAAGGCAAGAAGTTGTGGGGATTGCTCAGTGCCTTTCAACACAGCGGCCCCAGGCATTGGCAAGAAAGTGAAGTCAAGTTGCTGTTTCAAATTGCCGCTCAACTGGGCTTAGCAATCCAGCAGGCAGAATATGTAGCACAGCTCAAGGAGCAAGCCACCCAAATCGCCAAAGGCGCAGAACGGGAGAGAATTGTCGCTAGCATCCTGGAAAAGATTCTCAAATCCTCTGACCTTGACACCGTATTCAAGACGACGGTGCAGGAAGTGCGAAAAGTCCTGAATGTAGAGCGGGTGACGATTTACAAGTTTCGCCCGGACTATTTCGGCGATTTCCTGGTGGAGTCGGAGTCTGGAGGTTGGCCTAAACTCGTGGGCAGTGGTTGGGAAGACCCTTATTTACAAGAACACAAAGGGGGTCGCTTCCGCAACAATGAAGTCTTCGTCGTGGATGATATCTACAAAACGGACATGACGGATTGTCATGTGGAAGCCTTAGAATTCTTTGCAATCAAATCCTGCCTCGTGGCTCCTATCCTGCAAGGGCAAAAGCTTTGGGGATTAGTGTCGGCGTTTCAACACAGTGAATCTCGGCATTGGCAAGAGGGTGAGGTCAAGTTACTGGCTCAAATTGGGACTCAACTCGGCTTAGCTCTGCAACAGGCTGAGTATATTGAGGAACTGCGTGTGCAGTCCCAACAGTTAGCCAAGTCCGTGGATCGAGGAGCCGTTTATAGCCGACTGATTTACAGACTGGGAAGTGTTCTGATTCAGGAGAATTTTTCTCTGGATCATCTGTTACAACTGGCGCTGCTGGAATTACGCAAACAGTTGAAGTGCGATCGCGTCGGTATTTATCAATTTAATCCAGACTGGAGTGGTCAGTTTATCGTCGAGGATGTGGGCAGCAATTGGACGAAACTCGTAGGCACAGACCTAGCGATGGTTGAAGATACCCACCTCCAAGAGAACAAGGGGGGTCGCTATCGTCGGCGAGAAACGTTCAGCGTAGACGATATCTACACGATTGGGCATCAGGAATGCCACGTCCAATTGCTGGAACAATGGGACGCGAAAGCCTACATGATTGCCCCCATCTTCAAGGGTGACCAACTCTGGGGTCTATTAGGAGCCTATCAAAATGATGCACCCCGCCACTGGGAGCAGATGGACGTGAACTTGCTGGCTCAAGTGGGTGTGCAAATGGGTCTGGCTCTGCAACAAGCGGAATACTTAGAACAACTGAGAACGCAAGCGCAGCAATTGACCGAGTCAGCTGAACGGGAACGAGGGGCAAAAGAGCAACTGCAACGAGAGGTAATTCAATTACTGACGGCAGTGCGACCGGCACTCAAGGGTGACCTTACCGTTCGCGCCCCCGTGACGGAAGATGAAGTGGGTACGATCGCCGATGCTTACAACAATACTCTGCAAAGCCTGCGCGGTATCGTGAAGCAGGTGCAAGGCGCTTCCAGACAAGTGGCACAAACCTCCCAAGACAGTGAATCCTCGATCGCCGGTTTGGCGTCACAAGCTCAGCAGCAATTCCAGTTCCTAGAGCGCACCCTGGAGCAAATTCAGACGCTTGTCAATTCCACCAATGCTGTGAGTACCAACGCTCAACAGGTCAACTTTGCGGTGCAACAGGCGAACCAGACGGTTCGGGAAGGGGATGCAGCCATGAACCATACCGTGGATGGCATTCTAGCGATTCGCGAAACCGTGGCGGAAACAAGCAAACGCCTCAAGCGCTTGAGTGAATCGTCCCAGAAGGTGTCCAGGGTGGTGAACCTGATTAGCAATTTTACGACCCAAACCCAATTGTTAGCGCTGAACGCGGCAATTGAAGCCACCAGAGCGGGTCAATATGGACGGGGTTTTGTTGTGGTTGCGGATGAGGTGCGCTCTCTAGCACGTCAATCAGCTGAGGCGACGACTGAGATCGCGCAGCTAGTTCAGGAGATTCAGGAGGGTACGGCGGAGGTTTCCGTCGCGATGGAAACCGGCATTCAGCAGGTGGCTCAAGGGACTCATTTAGTTACCAATGCCCGCCAAAATCTGAATGCGATCGTTGAAGCCACCAGTCAAATTAGTCAGTTAGTGGAAGGTATTACCCAAGCAACCCAACTCCAAACCAATCAGTTTCAGTCAGTGACGCAAACCATGACCGATGTGGCGGCGATCGCTAACAAGACCTCAGAGGATTCTGTGGAGATTTCCACATCCTTTAAAGAACTGCTGGCAATGGCTCAAAACCTGCAAGCTAGTGCTGACCAGTTCAAGGTCGATTAAGGGTTGAAGGTTTTTTAGGGTTGAAGGTTGAAGGTTGGAAAGTTTAAAAGTTGGAATTTCTAAGCTTTTGTGCATTTAAGACAGGGAGTTAGGTTTCAACCTTTTTCTTCTGGGATGGGCATTCTGCCCATCCAAGCCATGCCAGGTTTTATGCAGATTGCTTAACCTGCAACTTGTAATCTCAAATCCGCCCTCAAAACCCCTTTTATCTATTGATTTCCTCTAATTCTCTCCTCAGCGAACTCTGCGCCTCTGTAGTTTGTTCCCATACAAGAGGAATTCATCTCGGATTTGGTAGAACCTGCAACCGGCTAACCTTCAACCTTTTATGGAATAAAGACTAAGGACGAATGACGCATGACAAATGACCCAACAATTCGCGAACAAAGCTACCGCTACTTTCTCCAGGAAGCGCCGGAACTTTTACAAGTTCTAGAGCAAGAATTGCTCAGTCTTCGAGAAGATTACAGTATCAACAAAGTCCACAATCTGATGCGGACAACCCATACCCTAAAAGGAGCCGCCGCGAGTATTGGGTTGGAAACTATCAAAACGGTGGCTCACTCTTTAGAGGATATTTTCAAAGCTCTGTTTAATCCCGAATTGTCCATTGATACAGAAGTTGAAGCCTTGCTTTTCGAGGGTTATGAGTGTCTACGCTTACCTCTCACGGCTGAACTGACAGGAGGACAAGTGAATGATGCAGAGATTCTTGATCGCACCACCGCTATTTTTACTCAACTCCAACAGAAGCTAGGAAACTGTTTTGGTGAGGACGCTCACATCCCCAACTCTGTCGAATTGGGTTTTGATGTAGCGCAGTCCATCTTTGAGGTGGGTGTCACCCAACGCTTAGACGAAATTGCTGCTGTTGTCGCCCTAGGCGACCATCAGGCCGTTGCCATCACGCTACGGACTCAGTGCGAAATTTTCCAAGGGTTGGCGCAATCTTTGAATTTATCGGGCTTTGAAGCTATTGCTCAGGCGGCGATCGCTGCTCTAGGCGCTCATCCCGATCAGGTGCTGCTGATTGCCCAGACGGCTCTAGCCGACTTTCAAGCTGGACAGGCAGCGGTGCTTGATGGCGATCGCACCCAAGGCGGTCAACCCTCCCTGGATTTGCAACAACTTGCGGGTTTCACCAGCGATGCGATCGCCCAAGGGGCGGTGCCAGAGGCGATCGGCCTTTCGACGGTGCCAGAGACGAGCGAACTTCAGCATACCCTTGACGGTGAGACTCAAGATTTAGGGACTCAACCGGAATTGGACTGGGTAACCCATACATCGGATTTAGACTTAAGCGTGACTGATTCACACAACGATGAATCAGTCAACCCTCTTTTGGAGTTAATCTGGGGTGGGGCAGGCATCCCAGAGTTCCAAACCTTTGAGCAAGATTCTTTAGCGTCAGCAGACCCTATCTCTGCAACTCCCCCTCCTGAGGAGAAAGTGAGCCTAACCGATCGCGAAGCGTCTACTCCTGCTGAGTCTGTAGGCGCAAAAGCGAGTCTGCAAACCTCATCTGCCGAGCCAGTTAGTGTATCCCGTTCTGGAGCTAACACTGATAGTGATAACGCTCCCATCGCGACAACCGAAGCCAGCGAACCAACAACCATCCCCCAGAAAGAACAGGTGTCTGTGTCTCAAACCGTGCGGATCGAAGTTGAACACTTAGATCACCTGAATTACTCGATTGGGGAATTGCTCACTAACCAAAACCACCAGTCACTCCAAAACGAACAGCTACAGACGGCAGTTCGTTCACTCCTCACCCGCCTTGAGCAACATCAACAACTGCTGGGTCAATTACAGGATTGGTCTGACCACCTATCCGTTGTGTCAGAAAAACAGCAAATTGAGCAATGGGGAATAAGTAAGGCTCCTTTCTATCCAAACCACCCGATCCAAAATCCAGCCTCTCCCTTAATCAGTGGCGCTGCCAAAATCCAAAATCGCTTTGATTCTCTGGAACTCGATCACTATAGTGAATCTCAAATCCTGGTTCAGTTGCTTCTGGAGGACGCTGTGCAATTATCAGAAGCTGCCGAGGCGGTTGACCTGTTTGCTCATCAGTCCAATCAGACTCTGGAAAAACAACGTCGGTTGTTGACCAGCACCCGTGATGCCCTGATGGAAGCCCGGATGTTGCCCTTGGGAGAGATCTTCAGTCGCTTCCCTCGTGTCCTACAGCAGTTGGAAGCGTTGCATAACAAGCCAGTCGGGTTGGAACTCGGTGGGACAGAAGTTCTAGTCGATAAAGTGGTAGCCGAGAAGCTGTATGCTCCTTTGCTGCACCTGGTTCGCAATGCTTTTGCCCACGGCATTGAGTCCCCTACAGTCCGGCAACAGCAGGGCAAGCCCAAAATCGGTCAGATTGAAATTTCTGCTTACCATCAAGGTAAGTTCCTAGTAATTGAAGTCCGGGATGATGGTCAAGGGTTAGATTTTGAGGCGATTCGCCAACGGGCGGTAGAATGCCAACTTGTCTCACCGGAACAGGCGGCGCGTCTCAATGAAGTGCAGTTAACGAATTTCCTATTTGAGGCGGGTTTTTCTACAACCTCTCAGGTGAACGACCTCTCCGGGCGAGGGATCGGTCTGGATCTGGTTCGTGCTCAGTTGCAAGCCCTCCAGGGTTCGGTCACGGTTGATTCTGAACCCAACGGGGGAACAAGGTTCGTACTGCAAATTCCCCTGAGCCTAACCATCGCTCAACTACTCCTCGCTCAAGCGGGCAACCGCAGCTATGCCTTGCTCACGGATGCGATTGAACAAATTCTAATTCCTCAATCTCACCAAATCCGGTGTTGGGAAGGTGGCAAAGTCATCCGCTGGGGCAAGGATGCTCACGAGCAACTCATTGCGGTATACCGACTCTCGGACGTTCTGAATTACTGCTCGTTGCTCCCTGATGCATTGCCCTCTCCATCTCAGTATCCCGTCGCGGCTGAGGGTCAACAGTTCCCCATCATTCTCATCCGTTGCCAGGAGAGGCTTTTGGGCTTGGAAGTAGACCAACTGCTTGGGGAACAGGAATTGGTCATCCGTCCTTTGGGGGAAATGATTGTGCCACCCGCCTATGTTTATGGGGGCAGCATTCTGGCCGATGGTCGGCTGACATTGGTGATCGATGGAGCCGTATTAATGCAATATGCGATCGCCCAAAGGGCAGTGCCAGAGGCAATCGCTCAACAAACGGATGACACCCTCGTTACCTTACCCTTCAGGAAACCAGATAGGAATGCTCTACCCCATGCCACAGCCCATCTCCTCCCATCCAGCCGAACACAACGGCAATTGCCAACGGGGGCGCGTGCGGCTTTACCAGGAACACCCGATCCAGATTTCCCGGCCAAACCGGGGAAAATGATTCTCCTGGTTGATGATTCCATTACCTTACGCCAAACTCTGGCTTTGACCCTACAGAAGGCTGGCTATCAAGTGCTTCAGGCCAAAGATGGTTACGAAGCCATTGAACAACTCCGGCACCAGGCTAACAACATTGGGTTAGTTATTTGTGATATCGAAATGCCTCGAATGAATGGGTTCGAGTTTCTCAAACACCGTCAACAAGACCCTACTCTGGTCAACATTCCTACCATCATTCTCACCTCTCGGAGTGGTGAAAAACATCGTTTAATTGCTTCAGAATTAGGAGCCACTGATTATATCACCAAACCCTTTATAGAACACAATCTGTTGACAAGGGTAACGGTTGTACTTGAGAAAAGTAGTCTAAATTCTAGTTCTCGATAGGAGGTTAAGAGAAATCATGCAAGACGAGCCTAACATAGAAAAATTCATCGTTTTTACAATTGCAGACTATCTCTTAGGTCTCCCGATTAGCGATGTCCTGAAGGTGGTCAGTTGTTCTCTTACAGATAACAGAAACCTGAGAACAATGGGCATCGTTCAGCTAGGTCAGTACATGGTCAAGGTTTTAGATTTTCATCAATCGCTAAGATCAGGAGATTTGACCGATTTACCTGGCGAGCAATCTTTTTTAGTCATTACGCGGGATGGCGAGGGGGAACTTTGCGGAATTTTAGTGGATGAGCCACCTAATTTGATGGAGTTACCCCAACAGAGCCTACGAAGTATACCGCAATCTCATCATCAATCAAGTCTCTCTCAGATGGTTAGTCATGCGGCTGTTGTATCTGCTAAAGAAGGTACAATGACGATTCTTTTGTTGGATATGAAGCGAACAGTGAGTAATGCTATTCAAGATAATAATCTACTGTCTTTAAGGCCGTCCTGAGGAAAATGCGGCTATTTTTATTGGTTTTATCAAGTACTAGAACACCACTTCATTAATTCCAAGATGAAAAACAAAGAAGTGATATTCTAGTACTCAGAAGCTCTTTTGTGAGCAACTTGACTAGTGCATGAAACGCAATCCCTGTTAGTTGTTTAAACAGGTAATTGTCCAGCTACTTCACCATCTTTACCTTGAGTGGCTGCCAGAAGTTTTTCTTTATCCCGCTTGCGTTTTTTAGCGTAGAGCTGAATCGTGACTGCCATTGTAATAATTAGGCCAAAGATGACCCAGGCGGTAATATCGGTCGGTAGATTATTCTTAAACACGGCGAGTAAGACAATCGCCACCAGCAGGATCGTTGGTGCTTCATTCAGCGCTCGAAATTGCTGTCCACTCCACTGGCATTCTCCTGCTGCCAGTTTCTTCATAATTCGACCGCAGTAATGATGATAAGCCAGCAAAACCGCAACGAACGCTAGCTTGACATGTAACCAACCGCTTTTGAGAACTTCCGGTTCAGTCGTCAGTAAACCAATCGCCATCGCGACTGTCACCAGCATTCCTGGTGTGGTAATAATGCGGTAAAGCCGCTTCTCCATCAACTCATACTGCTTTTTGAGAATCGTTTGAGCGGGTTCCGGTTCTTGGGAAGCCTCTGCATGATAGACAAAAAGACGCACCAGGTAGAACAACCCGGCGAACCAAACGACAACGCCAATCAGGTGAAATGCTTTAAACCAGTAATATGCCATAAATGATTTCCTCTAATGTTGAGGCGCTTGAGTAGGGTAAGTATTGTCGATCCTACTTGCTTTGGGGTAGCGCCTCTCAAGGGTGCCCCTTGATTAGGTTAATATCCTCACAAGGGCTTGTGTTAACGACTCGATTGAGATGCCATGGGCGAGAGTACACCCAGAAGCGATGAAAATCCCACTATGTATTTTCTTGAGCGTTTTTGCCTAAGTTAACAATTTGTTGATAAGATGATACAGTTCCGTCCTTGGGCTTTTGCCCGATAGAGGGCGCGATCGGCAGCCGCAATCAGTGTGTCAGGGATAGACTCAGATGTGGGAAAGAGGCTAGCAATTCCGATACTCACTGTGACATATTCACTCACGCGAGAATTAGCATGAGGAATTTTCAAAGCCTTAACCTTAGACTGAATGTTTTGAGCGATATGAGTAGCACCTATCGCTTCTGTGTTCGGCAGAATCACGGCAAATTCTTCTCCACCGTAACGTGCCACTAAATCGGCTGGACGCTTCACCGATTCGGAGATAGCACGCGCCACAGCTTTTAAACAGGTGTCTCCGCAAGGATGACCATAGGTATCGTTATAAGCTTTGAAAAAGTCAACGTCACACAAAATTAGCGACACAGGGGAGAACTCTCGTACCATGCGCTGCCACTCCCGGCTTAAGTACTCATCAAAAGAGCGACGGTTAGACACCTGGGTGAGACTATCGATGGTTGCTAAATGGAGTAACTTTTGATTCGCTTGTTCCAACTCTCGATAAAGCCGAGACTTTTCAATCAGAATTCGCACGCGTTGACGCAGCACAGCTAAGTTAATTGGCTTTGTGATGTAATCGCTAGCACCCACTTCAAAAGCGCGATCCACTGAGGCTTGATCTTCTAGTGCTGTAATCATTAACACTGGGATGTGTTCGCTGCCTGGGAAAGATTGCAGGGTTGTGCAACACTCAAAACCATCCATAACTGGCATCATGGCATCTAGAATAATCAGGCTAGGTTGGGTGTGTTTATACACCTCTAAGCACTCATCTCCTTGAGAGGCTTCTACAACCGAATATCCTTGTTTTTCTAAGATTTTGTGTAATATTAATCGCGTCAATTTGTCATCATCTGCCACCAAAATCAGAGGGGAAGCGTGTTGGGGAAGGGGACACTGATCTGTCGATATTTCACTAACCATTGATTTTTAGATACCGCTCTTTGCACTACAAGCGGTATTTCATAATAGGTCATGTGGTATACCACAGTCTCTAATAATCTTGAATATGGGTCTTAAATTTACAAAAAGCACATCTCCCTTACGGAATATTTAAAAAATACGTCAGTCGTTCCCAGCCGTAAGCGGAACATGCAGTATGGATATAACTCAAGTGCGATCGCCAAGCCGTCTAGGTAATCTTGCCTTGGCGTTGAGTTCCACTACTTAACAAAATTATTTTTGAGTACAACTTTAATTAATTTCAATAATTCTGATCAACTTAACCATCCTGATCGGTGTTGAGTACGGCTGATATAAGAATTAAGAGTATGACTCACTTGTTCCTCTGAAGAATCGGGATGTCCTTATGTCAGCGCTTGAAACTTTTGTGACCTTTGCTTTTGCTTGTACCTTTTCAGTCGGCTTACTGGCGACTTGGTTACGCTTCGTAAGCAAGCCTTCTCATGGAAGACGTGCCTAGAATTTACGTTCTACTTCACATCTGTCTTAAAAAGGGGTAATGGGTAATAGGTAGAGAATCTTCCTATTACCTATCAATTGCCTTTATACACAGCGAAAATAAGGTCTGTTACTATCAGCATCACGCCCCATTCTCCACAACTATCTGCGTGTGATTGAGCAATCGAATCTTATTCTAACTTTGAAGACCCGGACAGCGACACAATAATTGTCTAAGTTCCCTGAATGCTTGACTCAATGTCAAGGATGTAGAACAGGGAGATGTAAAACTCCTGCTTTTAAGCTGTGCTGTGCTATCTAGACGCATTGAAACGGGGAGTGAACCCCGTTCAAAGTCGTGCCAATTTTTTGGATACTTCTTGCATAAGTGATCAACAACAGGCTGATAAGTAAACAGCTAGGTAGTAAACCTTGACTTTGACCAGAGAGTCTATTCTCTTAAAACAGTTCTGCCTTTAAGAGGATTGACAGGGCTGTTTGTTGTCGTCAACATACCAACTAGTCTGTACAGAGAAGGAAACGAGATTATGCAGACCCTCGATCAAACAAAAGCCGAAGTGTTCGCTCAACGGATGTTGGACATTCTCAATAGCGGAGCGATCGCACTGATGACCTCCATCGGACACCGCACCGGATTATTTGATACTTTGGCTCAACTGCCACCCTCCACGAGTCAG
Source organism: Microcoleus sp. AS-A8 (assembly GCA_039962225.1). NCBI lineage: Bacteria > Bacillati > Cyanobacteriota > Cyanophyceae > Oscillatoriales > Microcoleaceae > Microcoleus > Microcoleus sp. AS-A8. The sequence continues at coordinate 35,989 of JAMPKV010000023.1, read as the reverse complement.
CAAATTGCCGATGCCGCCGGATTGAACGAGCGCTACGTGCGAGAGTGGTTAGGATCGATGGTTACAGCTCGTTTTGTCGAATATGAGCCGATCGCGGGTGTTTACTCCCTGCCTCCGGAACATGCAGCCTTTCTGACGCGGGCTGCGAGTCCCAATAACATTGCTGTCACCGCCCAATTCCTGCCGCTACTAGCAACGGTAGAAGATCAGGTAATCGAATGCTTCTACAAAGGTGGGGGCGTGCCCTACTCCGCTTACAAGCGTTTCCATCAAGTTATGGCGGAAGATAGTGGGCAAACGGTGGTTGCAGCACTAGAAGAGCATATTCTTCCGCTGATTCCCGATTTAACGGAAGCGTTGGAAAGGGGAATTGATGTGCTTGATGTGGGTTGTGGAAGTGGTCGTGTTCTCAACAAAATGGCGAAGCAGTTTCCCAACAGTCGCTTCAAAGGGTACGACTTCTCTGAAGAGGCGATAGCGCAAGCGCGCCGAGAGTCGTTCGCAACAGCTCAATCCGAAGCCAATGAACAAGGACTCACCAACATTGAGTTTCAGGTCAAAGATGCTGCCAAACTCGACGAAGTGGAGCAATATGACTTGATTTGTACCTTTGATTCAATTCATGACCAAGCCAGACCCGATGTTGTATTGCGTGGGATTCAGCAGGCGTTGCGCCATGATGGCACCTACTTAATGCAAGATATTCGTGCATCCAGCAATGTTCAGGGCAATTTAGATCATCCAGTCGCACCCTTTCTTTACACCATTTCTTGCCTGCATTGCATGACAGTTTCACTCGCCGCAGACGGTATGGGGCTTGGTGCCGTGTGGGGTGAAGAAAAGGCTCTAGAAATGTTGAAAAATGCAGGATTTTCTCGTGTAAAAATCCAACAACTCGACCATGATTTATTGAATAATTTTTACATCGTCAAGAAAAACTAAGAAAAGAAAAAACATGTGCAAAATCTGTACATTGGCATTGCATCATCAGGGACAGAGTAACCGTGATTCACGACCTCTGAACACCAGAGATCTCTCAGTCTGGATTACTCTCAAGCCGCAAAGCCCTAAACTGAGCAAACCCTCGGCATCAAGCCATCAACCGTAGTTGAGAAAAAGCGCCATGTAGCGGGTTTGATCACGTCGTGTTCATGGAATGAGGAGAATATGGATAGTATCCGCTCAGGATTAAATCTATATTCATAGGAATCAGACTCAAATCGATACAAATTCCCGACTTATCGCATAAATCGGGAATCTCGTTGTCACTTGCGATCGCGCAAACTAAGATAAATATTTAAAGTTTTGTTAAAGATAACCCATAGGGGGTGACACCCCTCACCCCCAAAGACCATAATAAGACCAGTAGATGCACCCTGATGATCGGGAGAGTCGCCTTGGTGGCTCTCTTTTTTTTTATCTTCTCAGTTCATCTCATCCTTTGGAAGATGAATCTGGAGTCCAACTCGCCCAATTTTGAGGCTGCAAGAACGTTTCGTACAACGTAGAAATACTCATTGCATCAAGGTTCAAACGTCGAATGTATTTATCGCGATATCAAAGACGTATTGATGCAACTACCTGTGTTGAGTCTGTGCGTTGCTTTGCACGATGCTTGATTAGATTATGTTCCTTCAAGTGAGACAGCATCAAATCCAGCAACTTGTTCGATAAGTCATGCTGGCATAATCGTTCTCGGAATTCACTTAGTACAGTTGAATCAAATTCTGAATCACTGAAGTTTAGACTAAGTGCGTATTTCCAATCTATTGTTTTTCTGAGTGCATCTGCCGCTTGTCGCTCTGTTAAACCTCAAGCAAATTGCATTAAGGACTAAGCAGTTGCGCTGACCACAGCCGTTCGTCCAGAAGCGACTGTGCCAGTAAGCGGCGGTAAAGGTTACTCAGCTCAATGGCTACCCCACTCCAGGTAAAATTCTGACGAACTCGAACAGACGCTTGCTTTTTCAGTTGAGTCGCCCACAATTCATCGGTTAAGATGCGATCGATCGCAGCCGCAAAGGCCGCTGTATCCTGAGGAGGAACGAGCAAACCGGTTTCCTCCGGTATCACCGTAAACTTCAATCCTCCTACATCTGAGGCCACCACAGGCGTACCACAAGCCATCGCCTCGATCGCTACCAGTCCAAACGGCTCATAATGGCTGGGAATCACACAAACGTCGGCGGCGGCGTAGTAAAGTGGCAGCACATCGTGACCCAAACGCCCGGAAAAGAGCGTTTGTTGGGTCAGCCCAACCTCTTGTACAATTTGCTCAATTCGTTGGCGTTCTTGTGCGTCTTCCAGTTCGGCATCACTGCCACCAGCCATCACCAAGCGAACATTTCCCTTCGCTCTCGTCTCCGACATCGCCACGGCGCGCACCAGTGTCTCAATGCCTTTGCAAGGGTCAAATCGTCCCACATACAGAATAATCTGCTCCGTTGGATCGAGACCCAACTGCTCTCTGGCCTCCATTTTCGGGATGATGCGGAAATTCTCCAAGTCAGTTCCGCAAGGAACCACTTCGATGCAACCCTGCTCAGAAACCAGGGAGTGCAAGGTTTCTCGCTCTTGAGGACTGGTTGCGACTACACAACTGGCTTGCTCCAGAATCTGCCGTTCAACAGCCAAGCGTATCTGGTGCATGGGCGATGGCACAGAAACCGCTTTGTATTTGACGGCTCCCAGGGAGTGGTAGGTGTGAATCAGCTGAATATTGCTTGATGCTTGTAGTTGCAAGCCAACCCAAGCGGAAAGCCAGTAATTCGTATGAACTAGGGGATAATTCGTGCCTTCTTTGCTCTGAAATTTGTGGAATGCCTCCACAAATTGGGGCATGTATTCAAACAACTCCTGTCGCGGAATGAAGGCTTGAGGACCGGCAACCAGACGAATGGTGCGACAGTGGGGTGAATGCTGCACAATTGGCTCATCGTCTGGATGAGTTTTACGGGTGAACATATCCACCTGCCACCCTAATTTTGCCAGAGCCTCGCCCACTTGGCGCACGTAAACATTTTGACCTCCGGCTTCTTGTGCGCCGACTTCAGTGGCGGCGTCGCCATGAGCCGAAATCAGAGCAATAGGCTGCCTCCCAGGAATAGCTGGACGGGCAGAGTGGAAAGGTGAGGCGCTACTCTCAGCTTGATTTAAGCGAACAGGCGAATGAGAGTCCTGATTTTTTTTCAACATTAAGGAACTTTCCTCTTGGTGTGCGATCGCCTTCTGCTGTGCCCCTTGGGTAATCGGCTGCCCATCCAGATGTGACATACTTTTTATCTCCTACACGAGGAATTATTGATTCCAATGTTTTAACGCGCTTGCGCTCCACTCCGCCAGGGTGGGCAGAAGAAGGTGGATACTCCCTGCTCCAGCTTGAATGCGGAAAGGGCCCAAAAAACAGCCTTTAGAAGGAAATTAATCAAAGCTTTACACCTCTGAAACTTTTGAAACTTTCCTGGCTTTACGGAAAACCGAAAAGGTTGCTGTTCGGTAATCTACACCCAAAGAAAGACTTACTGTTGTGCCAATACCTTCGCTGCTGAACAAGCAGGATTATGTTACCGATAACAGCGCTTTCTACGCTTGCTCTTGCTCCAGTTAACATACATAGAGAATAAATTAATCAGACCGATTAAGAGCAATTGAACAAACACTTGAAATCCTAAAAAAGCAAAATTTAAGCTCCAAAACACGACCATATATACACAATATTTTTTAATGTATAACTTTAAAATATACAACTCAATTTTGACATTTAGCACCACCGCTTTGATTAGTCATTATTTTTGGGTACATACCCCGTTTCCAGTGGAGAAAAAATACCAGTAATGTGAATTTAAATTATTAGAAGCTTTCCAGTAAATTTATTCATTCTTTAAAAAATTTCTATAAGTTGGAAAAAGGAGACTTACCTAGTGTACTTAAGTGTGAAAATGTCCGAGTTAAGAGGTAGTCATATGGGTTAAGGAGTGGCTAAACTATTAGGGCTACACTTTATTGCTCAGATTTGAATAATCCAGTGCCAGATTTAGCGTGGAGTCAGCAAAAGGCGCTTTTGCAAGGGAATATTTTGGTGGAAACGCGACCGCACTCAGCTTGGGGTGGTGCTGTTACTGCACAAATGTACTTACCAATAGCGCGATCGCACGCTTGGCAGCAACTAACCGATTACCCCTGTTGGGTGCAATACTTCCCCGATCTCACCAAGAGCGAAGTCTTGCATAGAGGCGAGGTAAAACGTCTGTATCAAGTTGCCAAAAAAACCTTTCTGTTTCTCACTGTTCAAGTTGAAATTTACCTGAACGTCTTTGAGATACTTGGCCAGCACATTCAGTTCCGGCTAGAAAAAGGCACCTTTACCGATTTTACGGCAGACCTGAAACTGCAAGATTTCGGCAATGGTACTTTGCTCACCTATTCCGTGCAAGCAACGCCTAGCATTCCGATACCGACAGTTTTCATTCAACAGGCGATGCACATGGAATTGCCAGAAAATATGCGCCAAATGCGGCAAGTCCTGTGTGCGGCTTGCACCTAGATTTGTTTTAGCTTCCGCCGCAACGGAACTTGCTCAATGTCAGTAGACCGAAAAGTTTTGCAGCGCCCAAAAAAGTAGTTTATGATACCGTTTTTTGGGGAATGCTAACCCCTGAGTTCTAGGTTCAGATTAGCCAAAGCACACAAGCCACACAGGCAGCATCAGCAGCAATCCCATAAAACTCAATGCAATACTACTCGCTAGCAATTCCCGGTCTAGCTCATAAACTTCTGCTAATATCAGCACCGAAAGTCCAGTGGGCGTTCCAGACATGAGCACTAATGTTAGACGAGAGTCGCCAGTTAACCCGAAATAAGTAGCACCTAATCCTACTAGCATCGGCACGATCACAACTTTTAACAAGGTTGGCATCCAGGCTCGTTTCAAACTTCGCCATCCATGCACAGACCCCAATCGCAGACCAACCAACAACAAAGCAAAGGCAATCACGACCCAGACGGCTTGATCTAATCCTGTTTCGACCCTAGAAGGCAGTTCTATATTTCGAGTACTAAAGCCAATGATAAAAGCCCATAGGGTCGGGACACTCAGCACATCCCGCAACTGAATCCACCAATGATTTTTGGTTTCACTACGACCAAAATAACTCGCAATAAACACAGCAATGCCATAGTTGCCGACAACATTACTAGTAACGCTAAATAGCACAGGCCAGCTAATATTTTCCGTACCAAAGAGAACCTGTGTAAGCGCCAAGCCAATAAACCCTGTATTGCCTAACATGGAAGCCAGGATAAAACTTCCAAGACTTGCGCGCCCCAGGGTGTTAACACTGGAAAAAGAGAAATCAAGCAGGGAATTTTTTTGGCCTTCTTGAGATGAAGCGGTGGCGTTTCGACGGCTTAGCTTTTGCAATCCCCACCAGCTCAACAGCGCCAAGCTCATACTCAGTAGCAATACTCCGACGGCTACCACAGGAATCAATTCTCCCCCATGGGACAACTCTGTCTGACGCCCTAAAACAAGAAGTTGTAGTGGCACTCCCACCCAATAAAGCGCAAGACCGAGTAGCTTGGGAAAACGTTCTGGGATAAACCGAAACAGTACGAACCCTAACCCTGACCAGATGAGCAGAGGGGCGTAGGCGTGGAATAGAGAGTCAATCATAGACGCTAGAATGGCAATCTTGTCTAGGTGAAATCAGGCCGTAAACGCCATGTAGTTTACAAAAATTTCACGGAACAACCTTTGCCATTCGCCTAAATTCCAAGGGGGTGCAACTGTTTCCAGGGTAGCAAAGACACTAGAACTAGCTTTCTACCCACAGGGATTAGATGCACTTCGCGTTCCGCTAACCCTCATCTTGACTTGGAATAGGCTTTAGAGGCAAGTCTTTGATAGGGAGCAGTGTTGCTGGATGACTATTGCAACTTCTCAAAGAACTCCATTAATAGCGGGGCGGCACTGAGTAGGGCGAGTTGCAGAAGTGCGATCACGATCCAGCGAATTCGGCTGCTCATCATAGGGCAAGCATCTCCCGTGCAACGGATTAGTCTTGTCTAATCCACAACACGCATACTGCCCGCTCAAATCCGGGTACATCCGTTGATTCGATGGTAGCCTTCAGTTATTTCATGAAGCCTCCAACAAACAAAAAAGTTGCTATTTCCAAACTCAATCTAAAGTGATTCGTTCGAGTCGTTCGCAAACTGTATTTTTGCCAGCATCTACTCGCTCTTGGTTGAGCTCAAAGAATTCGGAATTCTCCCCAAACTGAGCATGGGTAATATCGGCGCAGTTAAGATGGGTACTAAACAAGTTAGCACCTTTGAGATTGGCATCTCTCAAGTCAGCGCCACTGAGGTTGACGTGACGTAGAAGAGCATCGCTCAGATTGGCACCTCTGAGATTGCCACAGCTCAACTCAGCATGGCTCAAGTCTGCACGGCTAAGATTAGCGCCGCTTAAATTACCATGACTCAGTTTTACATGACGCAGAAGAGCTCCTTGGAGATTGGCACCCCGCAGGTTCACCGACTCTAAATCGGCGCGGCTGAGATTGGCTTGAGGGAGTTTAGCGCTGTGGAGGTTGGCATGGGATAGATTGGCATTTTGCAGGTTGGCCCCGCTCAAATTGGCCCCACTCAAGCTAGCATTACTCAAGTCGGCATACTGGAGGTTAGCACCACTCAAATTAGCCTGGTTGAGATTGGCGTAGCTTAGGTCAGTATACTGAAGGTCTGCTTCTCGTAGGTCGGCACCACTTAAAGTAGAAGCATTTAGCGTTGCACGGTTGAGTGTCGCATGGCTCAAATTTGCCTGATGTAAGTCAGCATGACGTAATTTAGTGGCGATCAGCGTCGCACCACTCAAATCAGCATGATTCAAATCCGCCGCAATCAACTCCGCTTCATTGAGGATGGCACGGCTCATGTTGGCGTTACTCAATTTAGCAAGACTCAAGTCAGCCTGAGTGAGATCGGTACCGCACAGATTAGCCTCACGCATATCAGCCGCGCTCAGATCGCTGTGACGTAAGTCAGTATTGCTTAAATCATTTCCTCGTAAGTCAGCTCCTTTGAATTGAGAAAAAACTCGGTAGGTATCTAAATCCCCAAGAAGCTGATTCTCGGAATGATTGTCTTTTACTTGAACGAGGTTGTACTGAACATTTTCCGTATAAATGGCCATTACGAGGTTAAAAATTTCTAAGAAATTAATAAACCACTGACATTCCTTCTCTGGATATTTCTCATAATAGCGAATCAGTTTGGCAATGCAAACTTCTAGATAAGTCCGAACATATTGGCAGATCAAAATAACTTTGAGTAGGATGACCACCAGAGTCAGTGTGTTGCCTTGGGTCGTCAACACAATAAATAGGTAAGAAGGCTCTTGGCCATCTTCTGTTGTTAACCACTCAATAATTTGCCTAGAGGTTCTTAGCAAAAGGTCAACATTTAAGCTATCTTGATTATGAGTTTCATAAAGGTTATCAATTTTTTCATAGAACTTAGTTGGGAGAATTTCTAACCCTTTTTTATGCTGAATGCTAATGCCTAAATAGCTCTTTAATCGATGTTTAAATTTAAGATAATTGAGTTCTCTGGTTTGCTGTAAAAAAATATGAGCTTGGTTGGTGTAATCAAATAATGTCGTTCGAGTGATAACTTTTTTGATTAAACCAATCACCCCCTCTCCGAGTTTCGTCGGATTAGAATTAGAGACTTCTTTGTTTTGAGCTATGGAAGAATTACAGCGAGCCGTGTACATTGCCAAATCAAGTTTGAACTTTTCTTTCAACCGTTGAGACAGGTTTCGGGCAATTTCTCGCTGTTCTTTAGGGTTTCGAGAATCTAGATATTGGGGTACTAATAAATAAGAGGTATAACGATGACTCCAATAGCCTCGCTCTTGAGATAAGTGAGGTGCAGCAAATAATTTAAGTTCTTGATAATCCTCCTGATTAACAAAGTTAATAATCCAGCTTTTGAGGCGTTTTAGACTGGGTGATAGAGGGGTTGGCGTTTCCTTGGCAGCAGCCAAAATTTGAATCAGTTCTTGTATAAAACCAAATTTTCTTTGGGAAGCCCAGTTATTGATTAAGATGTAACACGAGCGTTTTAGAGTGTTTTTAAACTCTTGTTCGTCGTTATTCAAAATAATTTTATAAAGAGCCTGTAATCCCTCTGGATTAAGGCTACTATCCCCAGAAATGAATAAATTCTTAAATTCGAGGAGTACTGTTTCTGGGGGCTGGCTATTGACAAGGCTTTTCAGCGATTTGTAAATTAAGTCCTGAGATTGCTGGAGACTTGCTTGATGTGGCAGATTGGTATCTTTAGACCAATCCAGTTCATAAGCATTTGGAAAGATGCGCCCTGTCATATGAAAAATTCTTTCTACCCAGTGGTGGTCAATTTCTGTGATTTTCTCGGATTGGTAATTGAAGACGTCGTCTTAACTTTTATCCATGATCCAAGTACCAGTTTAGGGTTTAACTTCCATTATACCGATAAACACCTACCTAAAGATTACAGAAATTAAGCCGTAGAACCCGTTGGGTGAGCGGTACTCACCCTTAACATCTGAAGCCCCCTGTGCTTGATAGGCTTACTAATCTTCTTTTTCCTTATCTTCTGCTGCTTGTTGCCAAGACTTTTCAAATACCATTCGCTGTTGAGCATTGTGCAGAAAGTAGCCACTCATCATTGCAGAGGACAAAAGCCGACCAAGCTGTTCGCGACTCGTGGTGATTGTAACTCCAAAGTGTTCATGAGGTAAGTGTCCTAGCATACTGACAAGGTTGCGTTCCATCACCTGCGCCACTTCCAAAGGCGGTTTGGAGAGTTGAGCAACTATCTCTGGGTTCATAGATTGAACGTATTGCCACAGCAAGTTACTGCGTTCCCCTTCGCTGCCGAAGAGCTCGGAACCTGAATTTGACAGATGGTTCATGGTAGTAACCGCCAGTTTGTAGAGTTGTTACAATTTCTATTAACTAATTTAGTAAAAGCGGGCAAGCCCGCCAGTGAGTACAACCGAACTGTCAGAAGACGGATTCTTCTACAGTCCAGCGATACAACGCTGATCGCAACTTGGATCAAGGATGGAGCGCGATCGCAAATTAAGTCCAAAAAACCAGGCACACTTGGCTGATTAAGGCTGACACTAGCTGAATAGAGAGACTAGGATCGCGGAAACAGTGTTTATTTTTCCTGTTTATTTTATCGTGACTGCCTTATGAACCGCCCAGAATATCGAATTCCTTCAGAGTATCGCATTTCTGAAGATAAAGCTGAGGAAGTTTTTACGCTTGCGGCTCAATTGTACGCCCAGCACAATCAAAGCTATTCTGTTAAAGAGCTGATGGACGCTGGAACAGAGGCAAGAATTCCGCCAGAGTTTATTCAACAAGCGATCGATGAGCTTCAGATTCAGCATTCGCCCACTCAACAACCCGTACCAATGACTCAAAATAAAAAATACCTCATTGGTCTGGCGATCGGGTTACCACTCCTTGCCGCCATTGCTGGCATAGGATGGCTCCTTGCCAGGAATGCTGCCACCAATGCACAGGTTCAACCACCACCACCACCGGTACAACAACCGATTACGAGTCAACCTTCACTGACTAACCCCAATCCGGTTGTGACTAATTTCAAGTGTGCAAATTTAAATCTTTCGGGACAGAATTTTAGTAGCAAGAATCTGAGTCAAGCAGATTGTACCGAAGCGAATTTGGCTAAGACTAATTTGAGTAAGACCAATCTGCAAAGTTCTAACCTGAGTAAGGCTAATTTAAGCAATGCGAACCTGCAAGATGCCAATCTCAGGGGAGCCGATTTAACTGAGGCCGATTTAAGCAACGCCAATTTGAGTGGTGCGAACCTGGAAGGTGCTAACTTGAGCAAGACAGATTTGCGGGGGGCGAATCTGAACAAGGCGAAAATCAACAGAACCGATTTAACTGAAGCTAAGTTAGACGGTGCGAACGTCAACCTCAATGGCACTAAACAATAGAGTCAATTCAAAGTGTGGACAAGGGTGCAAGACTCGCTTCAAGTCCTGCGGACACATGGTGCTGATGAACAAGCCTTGAGTGGGGATGAATTTTGTCAAACACTTCAGGGAGCGATACAGGGCAAGAGCCATCCCCACATAGCCTATAAAGTAATTTTCCATCGGTAGGGTGTGTTAACGGAGTGTAATGCACCCTACTTTAAGTTAATGTTGACTTGATCAAAGATCCCTAACACTCAATAGCCGTTTGCGCCTGTATAGAGTTCGTAGACGTATTCCACCCGCTCAACTTGGGTGTGGAATGAGCCATCGGGATAGAGGCTGATTAAGCGAAATCCGGGGTTGGCGTTGTCCAAGGCAAAGTTGTCACTTTTAGGCATAAACTGAAAGCAAGTTGAGGGACAACCCAAGTAGCTAACGCCGTGACGCGATCGCTCAAATTCCTGATGAATATGACCAAAGACTACCAAACGCACCTGTGGATGGCGGTCAATCACGGCAAACAGCTCATCCGCATTCTGTAGGGAAATGCGATCGAGCCAATCTGAATGGACTGAAAACGGTGGATGATGGAAACTAATAAGAGTCGGTTGTTCACGGTTCTGTTGTAACTGTAGATCGAGCCAAGCTAAACTTTCTGGTGATAGCTGACCATAGACTTGGCCTGAAACGGCTGTGCTTAGTAGCAGAAACTGCCAGCCTCCGGCAGAGAAAGACTTTTTAGGGGAAATCGGAGCCTGATTGAACACCTGAGCGATTACTGAAGGTTGGTCATGGTTGCCGGGTAGCCAGTAGGTTGGGATTCCCAAGGGTTTAAGCCAGTCTTGCAGATACTGATAAGATTCCGGTGTCTCATCTTGAGATAAGTCTCCTGTGAGTAGCAGGAGATCGGGTTGGGGTAACAGTTTTTGCAATTGTTCTAGAACGGCATGGAAAGACTTCGCGGTTGGAAGCCCCAAGAGTTCTTGCGTTGGATTAGCAAACAGGTGAATATCTGTAACTTGAGCAATTAGCAGTGGAGAGGCTTGGATCATATCAGGCTCAATGTAAAAGGAATCCGACTCACGACCTGAACATAGATACTCAGGAAATCTCTAGCACCCAGATCGTACTTGTAACCCAATCGAACGGGGTGTTTTTCGTGGCACATCCACATAGATGTGACCAGTAGCAATAATTTTACGTATATAGGAATGCAACAGTATTTATAGGTAATTTTTTATTGACACCAGGTTGACACTCTCCGCCCTAGAAGTGCGGAGATTCTTGGTTCACGGACTCGTCGTTAGACAGCAGGATTGCTCCAACTGCTCTTATTGGGCAAATCTCCCCAAGCGTAAGTGACCGTATCCCTACCGTACACAGTGCTAATTTCAGGATGTTAAGCGCTTTCCGATAACCTTAGGAGTCCCAGTGAACTGCCAATGATAAACTAGACTGGATGTGATTCAGTTGGCACCGATGTCTTGCTACAGCGCTAGAAAAAACTAGCATTTGGTTATATAATAGGAAGCTGAGCTTACGGCGGCATAGCCAAGTGGTAAGGCAGAGGTCTGCAAAACCTCCACTCCCCAGTTCAAATCTGGGTGCCGCCTTAAGTAGAGGGACAAATTATTTGAGCGTTTCGACAAATTATTTGTCCCTCTACAATCAATTTGCATAGTGACTAAATAATTGTCATCAGTGACAGATTGTTGTCGCACTGACTAACTGCGTGTCGTTGTGACAGATAACTGTCGCTGAAGTAACAGTGACGAATTAGATGTCATGAGAGAAAATCAATTTTGTACACTATTACAGTGATCTGTGTCAAAACTACAGATTGAGACTTTCCTCTTGAGGTCAGCGCGGCACTTCTAAGGGCTTAGGAATTTATATTATATGGAACAAAATCTGTCTTTAGATAGAAGTTATAATCCTCCTAGATAGGAGTGAAATCTAACCTCCGGGAGATGACTTGTAGTTGAGCATCCTTTGCACGCTGTGTCTTAACGGTAGCAGGAGCTACGGAGTGAACAATCGCACTGCACAAAAGATAGAATCGGCAATTCCTTTTTTGATGGAACTTCGCCGCACACTACCGTTACCGATTCAACATCGCACTCAACCCAGATATGGCTGAGCCCTATCAATTGGCGCTCAAAATTCAGGATTGCTGTGGCGAGATTGAACCAGCAACAGCGGTCGTTGCCACATCATTTTCGTCCCGCTAATCCAGCTAGTATCTTATGCAAAGCCTCGATCGCTCCGAACACTTCCCGCTCGATATGGCATTGGCTGGTTTTCCCTCTTCAAACCTTTATACAAGCGCATCGAACTCTCTTGGGTTAGACGGAGAGGAACACAAAAGCCCGCAAGAGCTAGCACAATCCCTAAACGCAGAGGTATCGGCTTCATCTCAGGAGCAACCCCTCAATCCCTTCGCTCAGGTGCCGCCAAGCCCACAATTCATTGAGCAAGTCATCCGCAATTTACCGGGAGTCGTTTATCTATTTGATGCGATCGCTCAACGGTCTGTCTACCTTAGCCCGCAAGCAGCAGAATTACTGGGTTACTCAGTTGATGGAGTAATGGCAATGGGAGCCAACTTTGTTGCCACCATTATGCATCCAGAGGATTTTGCCCGATTCCCACGGCACCTAGAGCAACTTGAGCGCGCTCAATCCAGTGACTTAGTGGAATTCAAATACCGGATGCGTCATGCCAATGGCGAGTGGCGTTGGTTTGCCAGTCAAGATCGGGTATTTCACCGCAGCGCAGCCGGTCAGTTGCATCAAGTACTGGGATTTGCTCAAGACATTACAGAGTGCAAGTGCATCGAAGACGATCGCAAACAGGCAGAAGAAGCGCTGCGACAGAGTAGAGATTTACATGAAACTGTTTTCAACGCATCCAGTGACGCCCTGTTCCTGGTCGATCCCGAAATTCTGCGGACGGTAGACTGTAACCAGCGAGCAGTGGAGTTGTTTGAAGCAAGTGGCAAGGAAGAGTTAATTGGTATTGAAGGGCATACGCTGCAACGGCAACAATTTACACCCAATGAACTAGATGCCATTGTTGCTGATATGCACAAGGGGGTTTGGATTAAAGAAATTGAATATGTTACCCGTCAAGGCAATTACTTCTGGGGCAATCTAGCGGCTAAATCCATCCGCTTTGGGGAGCGGAACGTGCATTTGGTGCGAATCACTGATGTCACCGATGGCAAACAAGCAGAAGCCGCTTTGCTCCAGAGTCAGGCACAGCTTCAGCAGCAACTGGCTGAAATTGAAGCCATCTACCAATCAGCCCCAATAGGTTTAAACGTCTTAGATACCGACTTCCGCTTTGTGCGGATTAACCAGCGACTGGCAGAAATGAATGGGCTTCCCGTTGAAGCCCATATCGGTCGCACGTTGCGTGAGGTGCTACCCGATATGGCTGAGGCAGCCGAACAGATATTGCGCCCCATCTTGGAAACGGGGGAACCGATTCTGAATGTGGAAATTAGCGGGGAAACTCCGGCTCAACCGGGTGTGCAGCGAATCTGGTTAGAGCACTTTTTGCCGTTAAAGAATGGCGATCGCATTATTGGGATCAGTACGGTTTGCGAGGAAATTACTGAGCGCAAGCGCATCGAAGACGATCGCAAACAGGCAGAGGAAGCACTGCGCCAGAGCGAAGCTCAGCTACGACAACAGACTGAGCAGCTTGCTCACGCTAACCGAATCAAAGATGAATTTTTGGCAGTTCTTTCCCCTGAACTGCGAACACCCCTCAATCCGATTCTTGGCTGGGCCAAGCTCTTGCAAACCCGTAACTTTAGCCAGGAGCAAACCCGGCAGGCTCTCTCCACGATCGAACGCAATGCCAAGCTGCAAGTGCAACTGATTGACGACTTGCTGGATATCTCTCGCATCATCCGAGGGAAATTAAGCCTCAATTGTACTCCTGTATCGCTGCTGACCCCAATTACGGCGGCAATTGAAACTGTGCATCAAGTGGCTTGGGCTAAATCAATCGCGATCGAAACAAGGCTAGACCCTACCGTGAGAGAGGTTTCAGGCGATGCCGGAAGGCTACAACAAGTCGTATGGAACTTGCTGTTAAATGCGATCAAATTTACGCCAGAAGGTGGTCGCGTGACAGTGCGATTAGAACAAGTCGAGCGCTATGCCCAAATTCAAGTCAGTGATACGGGTAAAGGCATCCGTCCAGATTTTCTGCCCCACCTGTTTGAAATGTTCCGCCAGCAAGATAGTTCCACAACTCGCCAGTTTGGGGGTTTGGGGTTAGGTTTGGCTATCTCTCGGCAACTGGTTGAGGCGCATGGAGGCACAATTTCGGCAGCCAGTGCTGGAGAAGGAGAGGGGGCTACCTTTACCGTCAGACTGCCGCTGATTCCGGCATCCCAATCGGTCGTTCCTAAGCCGCCCTCGGTGAATCAGTCATCGAACTTACAAGGCATCCAGGTATTAGTCGTAGATGATGAGACGGATACGTTGCAGTTTCTCCAGGTGCTGCTGGAACAAAAAGGGGCGATCGTCACGACGGTTACATCAGCTCAAACGGCACTGGATGTCATGGCTCAATCTTCAATTAATGTGTTGGTGAGCGATATTCAGATGCCGCAGATGGATGGTTATGCATTGATTCATCAAGTGCGATCGCTGCCACAGTTGAGGAATCTTCCAGCGATTGCGCTCACCGCTTATGCCTATGAATCCGACCGAGAACGATTACTAGCAGCAGGCTACCAGCAGCATCTTGCCAAGCCGATTAATCCCCATGTGTTGATTGGGGCGATCGCTGAACTGGCAAGATGACTCGATGACTCAGGATAGGGGTAAACTTCCGATCCCTAGCGATCGCACCTTAGGTGCAAAATGCCGTCTTCCCACGCGTGTTTCTAAAGACTTTGTTCGTACTGACAATTTAGCGATTGCCCAACCGGATACAATAATTCCTCGGTCGTTTTCCAGGGTGGGACATCAATGGGTCGCGCTGAAAAAGTTGTATTGGCATACTCAGGCGGAATCGATGCCTGTGTATACATTCCTTATCTCAAACAGACGGACACTCCCGACGAGCCAGAATACAGAGCAACGCGAACAAGTGGACTAAGCCGTGAGCGTGCTCAGGGCACAGACAACGGTTACTGGAAAACCAGGCTAACCAAGCGATGTCGTTAACGCTCACTTTCCTTAAGTGCGTCAGTTCTAGTTACGACGGTTCGGCTCAACGAAGCAGCCTGGGGACTCCCACGATCACGTTGAAGAGGAAAATTACACGATGAAAGCTCAAGATTTGAAAGGAAAAACGATTGCATTTGCTGGATCTGGTGGTCTGGATAGCTGCACCATCACCCGTTGGCTGACCGATCAGGGGGTACGGGTTGTGTGTTTTACCGCCGACCTAGGGCAACCGGATGAAGACGATACAGAAGCAATTCGTCAGCGGATGCTCTTAGCGGGGGCAGCAGATTTTGTCTTGTTACCTGCACGAGAAGCGATCGCACAAGCGGGTCTTAGTGTGATTCAATCTCAAGCCTGCTATGAAGGACGCTACTGGAATACTACAGGAATCGCCCGGTGTGTCCTAGCCAAAGCCATGATTCAGGAGATGCAAAAGAAGGGGCTGACAATCTTCAGTCATGGCGCAACCGGACGAGGCAACGATCAAGTCCGTTTTCAACTGATCACCAATATGCTTGCTCCAGAGTTTGAGGTGTATGCGCCCTGGCGGGATGAGGAATTTTTAGCGCGTTTTCCGGGTCGCAGCGAGATGATTGACTTTTGTGAAGAAAAGGGACTCTCCGTCTCGGCGACGAAAGATAAGCCTTATTCCACCGATGCTAATTTGCTCGGTCTAACCCACGAATCGGGATTACTGGAATCTCTATCAACTCCGGCGCATTTTGTCAAGCCAATTATGGGTTGCTATCCTGCCGAGGCTCCCGATCAAGCGGAGGAGTTCACGGTACACTTTGAGCAAGGTCGTCCGGTTTCGATTAATGGCAGTTCGGTAGACTTAGTTGAGGCATTTGTTCAGACGAATGCGATCGGCGGGCGTCATGGTATCGGGATTGGCACTCATTTAGTCGAGAATCGCTTCGTGGGGATTAAGTCACGGGGTGTTTATGAAAGCCCAGGTGTAGAAATACTAGGAACTTGTTATGCCTTGTTGCTGCAACTGATTTTAGATCGCCGTTCTCGTGAATTCTTTGACCAATTATCTTTATTAATTGCCAAGCAAATCTATCAGGGGTATTGGTTTGACTTGGCTACTCAGATGGCATTGCAAGCGATTCAACCCACAGCAGAATTGGCGACAGGAACGATTACGGTTTCTCTTTATAAAGGGAATATCTCGTTTGTTTCGGCAACGAATACATCTCATTCCCTCTATTCAGAAGAGAATGCCTCGATGGAAGGGATTGGTAGTTATAATCATGCCGATTCGGAGGGATTGTTACGGGTGTTGGGTGTGAGTGCGCGTGTACTCGCTACAAGTGGTCAAATTAAGGATTGAAGTTCCCTTCCTTAGTTGAGAGGGTGCGTTACGCAGGAGTGACGCACCCTACATCGAGGAGCGATCGCTAGAATGTTAATCACAATCCATCAGGAGAAGTCTTCCGTCTTTCTGCCGGAATGATGGTTATATTTGGGAGTATTGATATAAGTTACAGTAGTTCTAGATTATGGCTTACAGTGATTTTACAACCCTAACTAAAGTTAGAGAAGCTTTTGGGTTAACGATTGAAGAATCTATCGACTTATTTACTGATATTCCAGAAGTATTGCCAAGTTCTCATCTCCAGACAACTTTAAATGAGAATGTATTTTTAGCAACTGCCATCAATACTGAAAAGTCTCGTTCGGAGTTAATTATTGCTCCAGTTTTATTAGAGGTTAGGCGAATATTCAATTTTCAAATTGGTTTCTTTTCGGGTTCAGAATTCAATGTAGATTTACAGGCGGGTTTGAGTGGATATTGCGATTATATCCTGACTGCATCAAAAGAATCTTATGAAATTCGGACTCCGATTGTAACCTTGGTAGAAGCTAAGAATGAAAGTATTAAATCTGGCTTAGGGCAGTGTATTGCTGAAATGGTTGCAGCGCAACTATTTAATCAACGGAATGGAGAGGCGATCGCAAGTATCTATGGAGCCGTAACGACGGGAACGGATTGGAAGTTTCTCAAGTTGATTGATAAGACTGTCTGGATTGATAAACGGGACTATTTTATCAATGAAGTGAGTCGAATTTTGGGGATTTTAACAATGCCGTTTAAAGAATTTCAGCTTGAGGAGTGAGGGACTGGCTCTATTTGGTGCGTTATGCTTGAGCTAACGTATCTGGTGATGTGCGATAGGACTGTCACTTTACTGAATACATGGATCATGAGAAAAACTAAAAATAATTTTGTTCAAAATTAAAGGAATTCTTTAAATATATCTTTGGTAACACAATCAGATAATAAAATATTTTCTAATTTTGACGTAACAATACCTCGATTGTTCTTTTCCAGGTCATTTAAAAAATTCTCACCAATATCTGACTTTGTAATGATTTCTTTTTTAGGTAACCCTGTATTTTTAACCAAGGAGTTAATCGCAGGTACAAAAATATCACTTTTATTCTGATTGAGAGGTGGATTATGCTTTTTCCTGGCTTCCTTTGCCAAGCTTTCCTGTTTTTCTTCTACCACCCAATAAGCAATAGAGGAAACACCATTTTCTTTGAATGCTTTTATCTTTGGATGACGGCTGGATAAAGAGTTACGAAGATTTCCTGCTTCTCCTACATACCACACCTTGTTAGTCTCATCTACGGCAAACCAGATAGCAGGAGACGCAGGAACCTCCTGAGCCGACTGAGTAATTGGCAATTGAGCAATTGGAATTCTGGGTAAAGAGGGAATAAAGTCTTTATCTTCAAATTCTGTAATCATATGAGGGTTCCTGTAGCATGGAGAAGGCTTTCTATGTCGATGATAAATTCCATTGAGCGATCGCCCAACTCAAACAAACCAAAACGCGATCACTACGCCACAGCGTATCCTGTATACTGCCTCACATCCGGTGGGTGAAACCCCAAAACAATTTTCTCTTTAGGAATTCCCGCAGCAACCAGTTCGTTCGTCACGCCATCTTCTGTATCATCTCGCTGCACCCAAACCTTGCCATCGATAATATCAAGATGAACAAGGCATCCATGAACCCGCGTTGCAGTATCCCAACCAAGAGTAATCAATAAATAGCTATCAGCTACTTCATCAAAAACGGCTTTACAAGTAAGTTCTCCATGAGCGTATGGAATTTTAGTGTAGGGTTCAAGAACGCTCTTGATAATCTTCCGATAGTTCTCTGAAGTATCCATTTGGCAGTAATTGTGTCACAGACATAGCAGGGACATCTAAGAGCTAACTTCAATTATAGAGATAGCCCAAATCTCAACCTCCTAGCCAGCGATCGCATAACTCAAACAGACCAACATGCGATCGCAACAGAGCGGCTGAAGCAACAAGTGAATCGTGTCCCAGCGCTACAATAAGGGACAAAAGTAGAAGGCAAGTACCTTTGTGTCTGTCTCCACTCAACCCAATGCACCAAACTCCAGGCAAACTCTGGTTGTGCCGACCGAACCAGTTTGGCGCTTCAGTGTTGCTCAGTACCACGAGATGATTCGCTTAGGCATTCTAACCGAAGATGATCCAGTGGAATTGCTTGAAGGGTGGATTATTCAAAAAATGCCAAAAAATCCACCACATCGCGCTTCAACCAAACTGACTCGCAATGCTTTGGAAGAGATTGTGCCAGAGGGATGGTATGTCGATGCCCAAGAACCCATTACTCTCTTAGATAGTGAGCCAGAGCCAGATGTCGTCGTTGTCCGAGGTAATACTCGTGATTATCTTGATCGCCATCCGGGTTCCCAAGATTTAGCTTTGGTTGTTGAAATTGCAGACTCTACGCTAGAGCGAGATAGAACTTCCAAAAAACGACTCTACGCCCGTGCAGGCATTCTGGTTTATTGGATCGTCAACCTTCCTGAACAAAAACTAGAAGTTTACACACAACCCATCGACTTAGCTCAAGAACCAACTTATCAGCAGCACCAAGATTACAGCCTGTCGGATGAAGTTTCTGTTGCAATTGAGGGACGTGAAGTTGGTCGCTTAAGAGTGCGGGATTTATTACCGTAACTGCTCCCGAAGCCAAACCCTAACGAGTTATATCGAGATAAGGGCGAGTACACGTACTGACTTGTTGGTTGAGCAGACCAAAACGCGATCGCTTCTTGGCTGAACCTGAGCAAGCTCACCTATCCCCCCTGTACCATCCACACCAGCATTCCCAAAATTTGCTCCACTGGAGGAAGTGGGTAATCTGTGAGATCGACTGTTACGGTTCGTCCCTCCAGTTGAAGAAATCTCCAGGCAGTTCCACTGCTTACACTGCCGTAGATAGTAGCAATAGGCTGACCGTTTGCCTCATTAAACTTCTGAGCTGCCACCATTTCAGCGATGCACTGTCCAATGCCGATATTCAAATCAGCCTTTTTTGCCTCCACAATCACCACCGCTGGCGCTTCAATCTCTAACTGCTCAGGGGATCGAGTGATGAGGAAATCGCATACTCCATTGAGTCCAGAGGCGGGTTCGACAGTAAACTCTGCACCTGAGAACAGGCTAACTTGGCGTTGCAGAATCTTTCGCACCTCAACGAGCACAGGACTGATAATCAATTCGGAGCGTGCCTTTTCGCTGCCAGTAGCGATCGCCAGTGGTAAAGTTTCCTCCAAAAAGGCGGCGAGGGTGATACTGGGTGCAATGGGGTTTATCTCTGGGAGAAATCGCTTACCCTCAACGGTGTTTAGAGCAAAGGCTTGTTTCACCTTTCGGAGGGTGAACTCACTGTAAGACATCGCAATCCCCCTCTTGTTGTCTCTAACCTCCATGTTCGCTCAATTGTGGAGTTTAAGTTTATGGTTGGGTAGAGCAGGGAGGCGCTTACATCTTCATCCAGCGCGATCGCTTCTTTGTGGATGCCAATTGAAAGCGATCGCTACACTCAAACACACTAAGACGCGATCGCACTCTAATTAACCTAAACCTATTAGCCGATTCTCACTCTTACTCTCCTGGTGCTGGAGGCTGATCGCTAACCGATGATTGTTTCAGCTTTCGTGACTCTAACCATCCAGGAACCACAAACCAAGCAACCACCAGGATAAGAGCAATGATCGCAAATTTAGCGACCCAAGAGATTAACTGTTCCAGTGGTACGATCCGTCCGAGAAAGAACGATAAAGTCACCATCACCGATGCCCAAACGGTAGCACCAGCTATATTGAACACCATGAATTGCGGGAAGGGCATTTCCACAATTCCTGCCATTGGACTCGCTAAAATCCGTAGAAATGCTACAAATCTGCCGAAAAATACAGCTCTGCCCGCATTTTCCCCAAACTCCCTTTTCACTTCTATCAGTTGCGCTTCACTGATGCGAAACAACCGCCCCGCTCGTTCCAACAAAGCCCAACCGCCCAGTTTGCCAATCCAATAGCCAATGCTACTGCCCAGAACAGCACCGATGCTTGCTGTACCTAGCACTAGCCAATAATCCAGTTCTCCACTACCTGCCAGAAAACCGCCCACTATGGTAATCGTTTCTCCCGGTATGGGAATTCCTAAACTTTCCAGGGCGATTCCTAGAAAAACAGCTAAGTAGCCATACTGCTTAGCGATTTCCTGGATCGTCTCCAGTGACAGAAACTCAAAAGACATCCAGTTTAGCCTTTACAAAAATTCATCACCGTTCTCATCTTGGCGCGATCGCAGGAACTGTGTCAATGAAGCAGGGTGCATTAGGGGCATACAATTCTGAGAGATCGCCGCTTAGGGGCTTTGGCTCACCGTAACACACCCTATACATTCCGTAATCCTCTTCAAGTCGGCACCAACTCACCCGGACGCAGCTTAGCCCATTTCCCGGTTTCTTGCTTAAAGCTCAGGCACCCCACCACATCCCATTCCATCTCCACATAATCTTGATGGGGACGGATATTAACATTAATTGTAGGTTCTGTCGCTTCAAAATCGGGGGTTTCCGTCAAGTGCGGCACCTCATG
Source organism: Microcoleus sp. AS-A8 (assembly GCA_039962225.1). Classification (NCBI taxonomy): domain Bacteria; kingdom Bacillati; phylum Cyanobacteriota; class Cyanophyceae; order Oscillatoriales; family Microcoleaceae; genus Microcoleus; species Microcoleus sp. AS-A8. The sequence goes on along the minus strand of JAMPKV010000023.1, from coordinate 14,846 downwards.
CTGAATTTCCACAGCATGATAAGTGGTACAGCGGTCTACATAGTGGCAGTTAACGCAAATACACATTGCACAAACTCCAAGTCCTTTTTGCCACTGTAGCTTAGGCAAGACCTTTGTTCACCAGCATTTGGATTGATTTTTATTACTTGTAAAGAAGTTTTTCGCTATGAGTTGCCGATAAAAAAAGTTCACACTGTATCCTTCATCCTTTTCGTCGCTGATGTAAAGTCCACCACCGCATCGGCAAGGCAGTTGTAAGTAACACGGGTAGCCAACTGGGCACACCGATCCAAAATTGCCACTGATTTAGCTCAGATTCTCTTTTCAACCAAAAGCCTACACGATTCCAGAATGAATGAGGTTGCGATCGCGGTGGAGGTTGAAAGAAAACACCTCCTAGATCGAAGGCTTGCAAAGGCTTTCCCTCATCAGGATGTCTATACGCACCACCTCCAATCCAGAAAGAGCCGTTTCCAGGCCAGCGAATGCGGTAATATCCAGTTATCACGTCGGAGCCATCGGCTCGATCTGTATCTACGCCAAGTGACGTATAGAACCTATAGCTAAACAACCACATCATTACAAAAGTCAGGCTCAGCAGAAAAGAAGCCCCGCACGAGATGAGGAAGAAGCGGTACGCGCTCGACGTTCGTTGCAGCATTGGCAGATTGATTGAGTAACATTAAAAGCCATTGGCAGGAAAGGCATTGGCTCTCCCCCAGCCACTAAGGCAATGTGGCAATTCTTGCCTCACCATGACTTCTACTGCTCAGCGCAGCTTAGGAAGCAGGCAGCGACTACTATAACCGCTTCTCCTACTTATATGCCAACCAACAGAGATTGGTAAATTAGACATTTCGGTAGTCTTACAATCTATTGATCTTGAGATGAACTGGCAAAATCTAGACATCGCCTCTTCTGTCCTCTCTCCCGAAACTTGGCCTTTTAGCCAAGAGTGGCTACCCCCAGAGGCTTGCTTAGTCGGTGGTGCCGTGCGAGATGCCTTACTCGGAAGACGAGGTGAGTACCTGGACTTAGACTTTGTTTTGCCCACGGATGCCGTACAGACAGCGCGACAGCTAGCTCAACAGTACAACGCTGGATTTGTGGTACTCGATCCCGATCGCCAGATTGCGAGAGTGGTGTTCGAGCAGGCAACCGTTGATTTGGCTCAGCAAGAAGGCGACAGTCTGGAAACTGATTTGCGGCGGCGAGATTTTACAATCAATGCGATCGCCTACAATCCCTACACCCAAGAACTCATCGACCCACTCCAAGGTTATGCCGATTTGCAACAGGGTATCATCCGGATGGTATCGCCCAAAAATCTCCAAGATGACCCCTTGCGGCTACTACGAGCCTATCGGCAAGCCGCCCAGCTCGGTTTTAAGACTGAACCAGCCACCCAGTCAGTTATTCGCCAGCTAGCGCCTTTAATCCAGCAGATAGCCGCAGAACGAGTGCAGGTAGAATTAGGTTATTTGCTGAAATCCCCCCAAGGAACTGCCTGCCTAAGAGCGGCATGGGAGGATAAGTTGCTACAAGGGTGGTTTCCCGATGCAACCGCTCAAGGCTTAGCACAAGTTGCAGCCGTTGACAAGGCAGCTATTCTTTTAGAACAAATTTGGCCTGAACTTGGGGTAGAACTTCGAGCCTCAGTTGGCGGCAAGTCAGCCTCTTTGGTGAGTCTGGCGAAGTTGGCGTGTTTGCTGCCATCAGTGCCAGAAGCTGCTGAGGAACAATTATTGAATTTAAAGTATAGTCGCGCTGAGGTTCGCACAGGGATTACAGCGGTCAAAAACTTACCCCAGCTTTTGTCTCACGCCGCCTCTCCAATGTCTATCAGGGAGCAGTATTTTTTCTTTCAGGATGTGGGAGCAGTCTTTCCGGCTTTGGCAGTTCTGGCTGTGGCGTCTGGAATCCGTGTGGAGCAGGTTACACCTTTGATTAAGCGATATCTTACCCCTGACGATCCAGTGGCTCACCCGACTCAACTGGTAACGGGCAAAGATTTGATGCGATCGCTTCATCTTCCAGCAGGGCGGCAAATTGGTCAACTGCTCACGACTATCGGAGTTGCACGCGCCGAGGGGCGAATTTCCACAGCAGCGCAAGCCTTAGACTTAGCAACTCAGATAATTGACACTCCTTAAAGGATGAACGATGAAGTATAAAGTATAAAAATACTTGCTCTAGGGTTGAGATAGGCCGAAGATTTAAAAGATTACCCAGCTTGAGCGGGAAGATTTATCTTAGGGCTGAAGCGTTCTCTTTTCTTATTTCAAGTTTTTAGCTAAAAAGAGGTCAAAGGATTTGATGAAATTAGCTAACTCGGCAGTCACAAAAATAGTAATAACAGGCATTTTAAGTGCTGCATCTCTTCCTCTCTCGATTACAGCCGTCATGGCTGAATCTCCGGCGATGAACATCACCGAATACGAGCTAAGCGGTAATACGGTGGAGGAGTGTGTCAGTAATGCTGAAAGGGTGATGAAAGAAGAAGGAGTTCAAGACTTTAATAGCAGTTCAAGAGATGTATTTGGATCTGCCGGGGACACCTCTATTGAAATGTACTGTGTGCGTGACGGTAAAACTCTGATTTTAGTGCTGGCTGGTTCTAATTCTGAAGAGTTACGAAAGCTACAGATCCGGATTGACAAAAGACTTTCTCAGTGATTTTAATCAACCACAGAGGGCAAAGAGGCACACAGGAAGAAAGAGAGGTTTTCAGGAATTTTTGAGGATGGCTCTAGAGGGTATGCCAAAAATTTTCTCCGGGTAGCGATCGCTGTTGCAGTTGTTGATTAATTTGGACAGCGGCGGCTAATCCAGAGTGTAAGGCACTTTCTATCCGCTTGCCCCCACACCAATCGCCACAACAAATGAGAGGTAAGGGTGTTGGGGTGTGGAGATAGTCTTGATTTAAAGGAGACTGGGGAAAGGCATAACGCCAGCGATGCACTTGAACCAAATTGGGAGTATCAAGCCAGGGAGCAAGTAATTGTGCGGCACGGGATAATAGCTGCTGTCCGGCTGGTTTTAGATCCTCGGTATCAAGGTATTTTTGGGCAAAGTCAGCGGTACTTTGTAAAACAAAAATCGGCATCTGAGGATTGGAGCGCTTGCTACTATCTAAGCCAATCCAGGCTAGATCAGAATCATTGGATACATGACAAGCTAGAGGGAAGTCTTGAATGGCAGCTTGTGGATAACCTGCGATCGCACTTAGGCAAGGCTCAAACTCGACAGATCTCAGGCGATCTAAAAATTCTGGTGACAGACCTTTTGCGGCTAGAGGTTCGAGTAGCATTAAAGCTTGGGGAGCTGGGATGGCAACAACAACGGCTCTAGCGGTTAGTTCGTCAGGTACCTCTGTTGAGTCGAGGGTGAGAAGCCAACTCTGTTCCTGGGTGGGTGTTATCGCTTGTACTCGTCGATTGAACTCAATGTCTAAACCAGTCGCTAAAAATTTGGCAACGGCTGTCATTCCGGCGGGTGCTGCGTAACAGGTAAGCGGTGAGGGGTGAGCGAAATTTTCACCCAATGACTCTGATGTCGTGGGTTGGAGTTCGTACAACGTATCAGTCCAAGTGTGGAGGATATCGCGCTGTACCAGAAGTTCAATCAGCGCTTTCAATAACCTTCCTTGCGCTTCCAGGTAACGTACTCCATGATCGGCGCAGGTATCATAGAGCCGTCGTGTCGCTAAACGTCCCCCCACACCGCGAGACTTCTCCACGACAACCACACGATATCCAGCTTGATGCAGTTGTTGGGCACAAGTGAGTCCTGCAAGTCCTGCACCAATAATGGCGACATCAAACACGACGGATGCTCTCCTTTGGTATACAAATAGAATAATTGACAACAAGGAAACTGGGGTTTTGGAGGGAAGGACGTTGGATGAACTGAGAAGCGCCTTAGATTTAGCAACGGAAGAAGAGTTAGTTCAACTGACGGACATTTTGTTCCGTCGTAAGTTTAATCCCTTAGATTATGTTCAGACACCTGACCCAATTGAGGTGCAAAGCCGCGATCGCGAGGCTTGGCTAGATGCCATAGAGGATCGATTTCGCTTTTTGGCGGCAGATGGCTTAACGGTACTCAGAGGACGCAGCCACGAAATTACCTACCGACAAGCGCTGATTCAAGTTTGTCATTACCTGAAGATCCCTTACTCTAAAAAGCTGACAACGACGGATATAGAGGCAGAGATATTTCTGAATTTAATGGGTCGAGCTTGGAAAAAGTTACCCGCCTCCGAAAAGAAATCACTCACCGTGCGAGTGCAGCGATCGCTGGCTCAGTCTAACTTTTCTGAACCCCTCCCCGTACATCTCCAGCACAATCCCATGAGTTTACTAGTCAAAGGGGGCAGCGCCTTGGCCGTTAGCTCAATTATTAAGCCAATTTTGTTGCAACAAATGGCGCGTCATCTTGCCCTTCATTTTGCTAAGTATCAAGTTGCCAAAGAAGCCGTTGTTCGTGGCGGTGTAGCAGCAGCGGCTCAGGTGGAAAGCTATCTGGTGCTACAAACAGCAGGACGGGGGATGGCGTTAAATGCCGCTCGTTATGGAGCGACTCGGAGTGTATTTGCGTTGTTGGGGCCAGTATTATGGGGTTATTTCTTTGCTGACTTGGGCTGGCGGGCGATCGCCACCAATTACGGTCGAATTATCCCCACCATCTTTGCTCTAGCACAAATTCGTCTCACTCGCACCGAATGCTGGGAACCCGTTTGATTGGACTGACGACTGTGCACTCAGCCGTGAACTTGTTAAATTTAGCGGCGAGGAGCCAGGAGTGAGGAGTCGATTCAAAATTCCCCCGACGTGCGATCGCGAAGCGCTGCTGCGAAGCGCAGTTCGCGTTTCTCAAATCTTCAAATCGCTTTTGAGCCAGCATCCAGAACCGCGTTTGCAGGCGGCGTGGACGGCTTTGCAAGGGGGGCTATTCTTGTTCCCGTGGATGCCAACACTGGGCAGCGTGGGACTCGTCTTGGCTGTGGCAGGAGCCTGGAAGCAAGAATACCGTACTATTATTCGACGCCCTTTGAATTGGGGACTGGCTATTCTGAGTGGATGGCTGGTGATTACCTGTTGCTTTGCCCATAACCGTCCAGAAGCGTTTCTGGGTTTAGCCAATTTATTACCGTATTTCCTGGTTTTTGCCGCTTACAGTAGTTTAATTCAGTATCCCTCTCAATTGCGACAGCTCGCGAAGCTTTTGGTTATAGGTTCATGGCCCGTTGTGATCATCGGGTTTGGGCAATTATTTTGGGGATGGGCAGGCAATGTGCCGTGGCAAATTGTGTTCGGTTGGATACTCGAAGCCAAGGGCAATCCTCCGGGACGAATGTCTTCGGTGTTCATGTACGCCAATATTCTCGCCGCTTATCTCCAGATCATGTTTATTTTGGGGTTAGGGCTGTGGATTGAGAGGTTTCAAGCTTGGCGAAACAGCGGGAATCGTTACCCCGTGGGGCAGCTAGTAATTTGGAGTGTAGCCGTCCTGGGGAATGCGATCGCTCTGCTTCTGACCAATTCTCGCAATGCTTGGGGGATCGTGGTTTTAGCTTGCCTTAGTTTTGCCCTATATCTGGGTTGGCGCTTGATTGTCCTAGGCGTCACGGCGGCAGCGAGTACCGTACTCTGGGCGTCGTTTGGCCCTCAGTTGGGTCGCCAATGGCTGCGTAGCACGATTGTCCCACCTTTCTTGTGGGCACGACTGACTGACCAATTGTATCCCAATCGTCCGCTGGCTCTGATGCGGAAAACCCAGTGGCAGTTTGCCTGGACGATGACTCAGGAACGTCCTTGGATGGGTTGGGGGCTAAGGAATTTTACGCCACTCTACCAAGCGACAATGCATCTTTGGCTGGGTCATCCCCACAATTTGCTACTCATGTTGATGGCTGAAACGGGTATTCCGGCGACGCTGTTATTGTGTGGCTTAATTGGCTGGGTTCTGGCTCAAGCTGTCTTAATTTTAAGAGTATGGTCAGATATAGAACCGCTCGAAAATAGACCTTCCTGGCATCAAGACAGATTAATTTTTTTCACTTATCTAATGGCTTTCGGGGGCTGCACTCTATTTAACTTGGTAGATGTAACGCTGTTTGATATGCGAATCAATACCTTCGGTTGGGTACTTTTATCCGCAATTTGTGGAGTTGTTTATCGATATCAAGGAATTTTGACTTCGCAACGCTTAGAAAGCCATTAACTGAAACAAGAGCTTGGGAATTGATGGGAAAAAGAATCAAGGACTCTTCTGGGCGAACTCTGTGTCTGGAGTGGTTCGTTCCACAAAAGGGGTAGTCAACTCGGATTCGGTGGGATGCCCAACCAAAGCGATGGTGTCGCCGTAGGATTCAATCACACGATAGCTGCACTTCATGCGCTTGGCTTAAAATAATGAGAAACATGTTGTAATCTCTGCCGGGTAAAACTGCCGTGGCGCAAGATCGGGTTAGACAAAAAGTCAGGAATGGTGTAACACAAAATCCAAATTATTATCTCCTAATGGGGTTACACCCTAGTGCATCACCCATAGAAATCCGGCGTGCCTATCGGGAACTTAGCAAGCGCTATCATCCGGATACCACTACCTTACCCACGGACACGGCAACTCAAAAATTTCAACAACTTAATGAAGCCTATGCCACTCTCAGCAATCCAGAGCGGCGAGTAGCGTATGATCAAACCATTGGCTACTCACGCTTCAATGTCATTCAGGCACCTGCAAATTTAAACATACCCGTTTCCCAAAAGCGACCAACCTACTCATCCTCAGCCTATCTCGACCCAACTGACCGCCCTCTCTCGGCGGGTGAGATTTTTGCTCTGTTCATTCTGGGCTTAACCTTTGTGGGTTGCATTCTGCTAGCGATCGCCATTGGGTTAACGCGAGGAGATTCGGCGTTCCACTCAGTTTCTGGGTCGAGCAGTAAGAACTCACCGACCCAACAACAGCCGATTCCTCATCGAGTCCTGACGCCGAGCAACTTTAAATCCGAACCGCCCTTAAAGCAAGCGTTGGTTAAGACTCAGACTCCAACCCTTCCTAAACCCCCATCCGCCGATAAGTTTTAATTTTCAGTCCATTCCCACCGTCTTTCAGATCCAGGGGCACTGCTCCAACATCATTCAAAACCATTCATTCTTTAATATGGCTCTTCCGTTAGCTGATACCCCTTTATACAACCATCCTCTCCCTGAAATTGAGCAGTGGCTAAAAGCCCAGGGATGCGAACAAGACCGCAATGACTTACACTGCTGGCACGTTGAGCGAGCCAGTTGGAAAGCACAACTGTGCTTAGAAATTGAGGAATTAACCGTGCGCTATTTAAATGCCAGTGAAGGGGGACGAGATATTCAACGCTCCTTTAAGTACTCCCTCAGCCGTAGGGATATAGAAGCGGCTGTCTTCTGCGGGCCATAATTGGATTTTATCCACGCTCACAGTTTGCTGGACTCAATAAGCGGCTTTTGAATCCAATATCCACAATCTAAAATCGTTATACCTTCCCAAATCGGCGATCGCGCTTTTGATAAGCAGACAAGGCCCGATGGAACTCCGCCCGATCAAAATCCGGCCAGAAGGCTTCTGTGATATAAATTTCGGCGTAAGCCATTTGCCAGAGCAGAAAATTGCTTAAGCGCATCTCTCCACTGGTACGGATGAGCAAATCTGGGTCACACAAATCAGCCGTGTAGAGGTGGCGTGAAAACATCGCCTCATCAATCTCCTCCGCTTGGATTTGACCTTGCTGCACCTTTTTGGCGAGCGCTCGGCAGGCTTGCAAAATCTCCTCTCGTCCTCCATAATTTGTAGCAACAGTAAATACAATGTCACAATTATTCTGAGTTTCGCTCATGGAGCGTTCGATTTGAGCTTGGAGCGATCGCGGCAGGACAGATAAATTGCCCACAAATTGAATCCGCACATTCTCCTGCATCATCTCTCTGATTTCTCGCATCAACACTCGCTCAAACAACGTCATCAAAAAATCCACTTCCTCCAGGGGCCGTCCCCAGTTCTCTGTAGAAAACGCGTAAGCGGTGAGCGCTTTGATTCCCCAATCCTTGCAGCAGCGCAGCAAATCCTTTAGGGCATCTACTCCTTGCCGATGCCCCATAATTCGCGGTAATCCTCGGCGTTTGGCCCAGCGACCATTTCCATCCATAATCACCGCTACATGCTGGGGTAGACGGTCGGGAGAGAGGTCACTTGGTAACTGTTTTAATAATGTTTGCTTAGCAGTCATTTCTTCTGTTGGGAAGTTGATGACGGAAGACGGAGGACACGCGAAACCACATCCTTTCCTCGAGACTTAATTCGACGACCAATACTGCGTAAACCTGGGGCGACAGCCTCGCGGTCAACAGCGGTCGAAAATCGAGCCTCTAGCAATTCTTTCAATTTACTACTTGTTAAGGGTCGGTTTAATTTTCCTCGTTCCGCCAAAGAAATTGAACCCGTCTCTTCAGATACAACTATACAAAGACAATTTTCGACGCGCTCGGTAATTCCCATTGCGGCTCGATGGCGTGTACCTAATTGCCGTGATGCTGTACGTTCAGAAAGCGGAAGAATTACACCAGCGGCAGCGACGCGGGAACCGCGAATCAGCACCGCTCCATCATGCAACAAAGTTGATGTTTGGAAGATGGTTTGCAGCAATTCTTTGGAGACTTCAGCATTGAGCTGAACGCCGGGTACAGATACATCCCGTTCATCAATCGGACCATTCGTTTCCATAATCATCAGAGCACCGATTCGATTTTGGGATAATTCTTTAACCGCGTCCACGATTTCATCGATCACACTGTCGGGTTTGGGGATTGGCCTTCGTTTCTCTTGAAACAATTGCACAATTTCTCCCCGCCCTACCTGTTCCAAAAACCGACGAAACTCTGACTGAAAAATCACAGCCATGGCTACAGCCGATCCAACCACCAACTTTTCTAACACAAAACTCAGCAGCGTCAAGCCCAAACGATTACTTAACGCGGCTGCCAGCATCAGAACAATCAACCCTCGAACCATCCACAGCGTTCGGCGCTCCCCAATAATGAGGAGCACCATATAAGTGAGTGCCAGAACCAATCCAACGTCGATGCTATGAAGCAACACGGACTGAGCCCAGCTAGGGTCAGGAAATGAACCCGACGACGAGGGGGGCATTGAACTTCTATAAACGATTAGCTATTGGGATGCTTAACTCTGGCTTGATTTTAACGGGAGAAGTTGTTTGTTGTTACGAACAGAGCGATTGCCTTTGGAAACTCTTGAGTCAGCCCTCCAGGATTTTGTTCCTAGTAAGACGCTAAATTAGATTAATTCGGTTGCTCACCGAGTCCAACCGGACTACCTATTAGCGAGAAACTAATTGCTGGTCGGCATGAGTCGTTCGGGTAAACAATCTTGCCGAATAATATCCTGATAGGTCTCGCGCTTCAAAATCAAGTTGGCTTCTCCCTGATTGACCAATACAGCAGCCGGTCGCGGCAGGCGATTGTAATTAGACGCCATGCTGTAATTGTATGCACCAGTACCCATAACGACCAAGATATCTCCGACCTCAGTTTTAGGCAGGGTGGCTTCTTTAATCAGGATATCTCCTGATTCGCAGTGTTTCCCAGCAAGGGTGACGGTTTCTGTGGCAGGAGCGGACATCCGGTTAGCCACAACGGCGCGATATAAGGACTGGTATGTGATGGGGCGAGGATTATCGGACATGCCGCCATCAACAGCGAGGTAAGTCCGGATTTCGGGAATTTCCTTTCGGCTCCCCACACGATAGGCGGTGACACAGGCTGAACCAATGAGCGATCGCCCCGGTTCCGAAAGTAGCTTGGGTAGGGGCAGTTGCTGCTGTTCACAAGCACTCATCACCGCCTCGGAAACGCCCTTCACCCAGTCGTCAATACTAGGGGGATCATCTGATTCTGTGTAACGAATCCCTAAGCCACCCCCGACATTCAGTTCTTGAATCGATAAACCGTAGCCAGAGGCTTTAGTCATAAAATCCACTAAAACACCCGCCAGGTCTTGGTGGGGTTGGCGCTCAAAAATTTGCGAACCAATGTGGGCGTGTAAACCGATGCAGTTGAGGTTGGGGTGTTGGCTGACAAAGGCAAAGAGTTGGTCTAAGGCGTTGGGATCAAAGCCAAACTTGCTATCGAGATGGCCAGTACGAATGTATTCGTGGGTATGACACTCAATGCCTGGAGTCAGCCGTAGCATCATCCGAATCGGATTTGATTTTGGATGAGTGGGCTCTTCGTCAGATGCGCCACTCAAGCCTAAAGTCGGTAATTTCCAATCGGCGAGAGTGCGTAGCTCCAGCCAGTTATCTACCACAATCGTGCAGCCACTGCTAATGGCTAGCTCCAATTCAGCTTGAGATTTGTTATTGCCGTGAAGATAAAGTTTTTCGGCTTTGACGCCAGCTTGTAAAGCGGTGTAGAGTTCACCCCCTGACACAACATCGATCCCCAAGCCTTCTGAGGCCACGATCGCACAAACAGCTAGACAATTCCAGGCTTTAGAGGCATAAAGAACCTGGGAATCCCCTTTGTAGTATCGAGCAAACCCATCTCTGTACTGGCGGCAGGCCGTTCGTAATGTCACCTCGTCCAAAATATAAAGCGGGGAACCCAATCGTTCCACCAACGTCATTACATCACAACCCCCTATTTCCAGACAGTCACGACTATTGACTGTTGCACTAAGAGGTAACAGTTCCTGATTGGGTGAGCGAGGAGTGTCCCAATTGCTGGGTGAGGGGAGATACTGAGCTCCAGAATTTTCAGCCCCAGCCGTGTCAGTTGAAAGCATAATGGAAATATTATCCTTGGTTGGCATTACAAGCCCAAGAGAGCGTCCCGTTAATCAGTGTACAATTGAGGGCTGTGACTTTCTTAAAACTTAAACCACTAACCCTAGAACAGCTGAGTGCCGTTATGGAGCTAGATCGGCTGTGCTTTGGGGGTCTGTGGACGCGATCGGGTTATGAGCGAGAGTTAGAAAGCCCCAACAGTCAATTGCTGATTTTAGAAGCGGCAAGTACTCAAGGGGAATCCGGACTTCAGACACCGTCGTCTGGTTTAGAGGAGGGTTTAATTGTTACCCCAGAGATTGAACTCGACGGGACTAATCCCAAACCCACCCCGACTCAAAACGCTCAAACAGCGGATTTTGAAACCGCACCGCTCCGGTCAAATGCCGTAATAGGGTTAGGTTGTTACTGGTCAATCTTGGAGGAGGCGCACATTACGATTCTTGCGGTGCATCCAGACTACCAACATCAAGGGCTGGGTCAATTACTCCTGTATGCTTTACTACGGGATGCCAAAAGGCGTCAGTTGGAGTGGGCAACCTTGGAGGTGAAGCCATCAAATCAAGCCGCGCTATCTCTTTATCAAAAGTTTGGCTTCACGCTCGCAGGGCGACGCCGACGCTATTACAAAGATACGGGTGAAGATGCCCTGATTCTCTGGCGTGGTGGGCTGCAACAACAGGACTTTGAGGAAACGCTTGCCCACTGTTATCGGCAAGCCAAACAGCGCCTGCACGGTGGCGGCTGGCAGCATCTCACCTGGAGGGAATTAGAGAATGGGCATAACAGTTGAAAGGGAGAAAGTCTTTTAGGTTGAACTTTGGAAAGCTGAACCGTTGAAAGTTCAAACCTCCAGCCTTCAACCTTTAAGCTCTAAGCTTCAACTCACTCTTCGAGATCACCCATCAAGAAAGGCTCAAATCTTTGTCAGTAAACCGTTTAAGCAATATCCAAATGATTCATTATTTATCCCCAAAAAAGGTTCAATCCTAATTTCCTCACCTAAATAGTAGGGAAATCTAGACCAAAACTAGCCCTTCCGGTTGTCTCGAAATAGACAGTCGGTGGAATTCCCTATGCTAGAATCAGCGTACACGGGCACGCAACAGGTGATGGAAGTACGCCAATGTTTGAACGCTTTACAGAAAAAGCCATTAAGGTGATCATGCTGGCCCAGGAAGAGGCACGTCGCCTGGGGCACAACTTTGTAGGCACGGAGCAAATCCTTCTGGGTCTTATCGGAGAAGGTACAGGCGTCGCTGCTAAGGTTCTCAAATCGATGGGTGTCAATCTCAAAGACGCTCGTATCGAAGTAGAGAAAATCATTGGCAGGGGTTCCGGCTTCGTTGCGGTAGAAATTCCGTTTACCCCCAGAGCAAAGCGGGTTCTGGAGCTATCGCTCGAAGAAGCTCGCCAACTGGGACATAACTATATTGGTACTGAGCATTTGCTGCTTGGGTTAATCCGGGAAGGCGAAGGGGTCGCGGCTAGGGTTTTGGAAAACCTAGGTGTAGACCTGACCAAGGTGAGGACACAAGTGATTCGGATGCTGGGTGAGACGGCAGAAGTCACGAGTGGAGCCTCTCAGGGTCGTACCAAGACGCCAACCCTGGATGAATTTGGCTCAAACTTGACCCAGATGGCAGGTGAAGGGAAGCTTGACCCCGTGGTGGGACGAGCGAAGGAAATTGAGCGGGTGATCCAAATTTTGGGTCGCCGCACGAAGAATAACCCAGTGTTAATTGGGGAACCAGGGGTTGGGAAAACCGCGATCGCAGAAGGGTTAGCCCAACGAATTGCCAATAATGATGTGCCCGACATCCTCGAAGAAAAGCGGGTTGTAACTTTAGATATCGGCCTGTTGGTCGCGGGTACCAAGTATAGGGGTGAATTTGAAGAGCGCCTCAAGAAGATTATGGATGAAATTCGTCAGGCCGGGAATGTCATCCTGGTGATTGACGAAGTCCATACTTTGATTGGGGCGGGTGCTGCCGAAGGGGCGATTGATGCCGCCAACATCCTCAAACCAGCGCTGGCACGGGGTGAATTGCAGTGCATCGGCGCGACAACCCTGGATGAGTACCGCAAGCATATTGAACGAGATGCGGCATTAGAGCGTCGTTTCCAACCGGTCATGGTCGGTGAACCAACGGTGGAAGAAACGATTGAAATTCTTTATGGATTGCGCGAACGCTATGAGCAACACCATAAGCTGAAAATCTTGGACAGCGCTTTGGAAGCGGCAGCGAAGCTTTCGGATCGGTATATTTCTGACCGTTACCTGCCAGATAAGGCGATTGACTTGGTGGATGAGGCAGGCTCGCGGGTGCGCTTGATTAACTCCCAACTACCACCCGCCGCGAAAGAGTTGGATAAGGAACTGCGTCAGGTTCTCAAGGAGAAGGATGATGCAGTGCGCTCCCAGGACTTTGATCGGGCTGGAGAACTGCGCGATCGCGAAATGGAAATTAAGGCGGAAATTCGCGCGATCGCTCAAAGCAAAAAGACAGACTCCGGTAGTGACGAACCAGGGCCTGTGGTGGATGAAGAAGATATCGCCCAAATCGTAGCGTCCTGGACAGGGGTTCCGGTGAATAAGCTCACCGAATCCGAATCCGAGAAGCTGCTGCATATGGAAGACACCCTACACCAGCGTCTGATTGGTCAAGAGGAGGCCGTGAAGGCGGTAAGCCGTGCAATTCGTCGGGCACGGGTAGGATTAAAGAACCCCAACCGTCCGATTGCCAGCTTCATCTTCTCTGGACCGACCGGTGTTGGTAAGACCGAATTGGCCAAGTCGTTGGCGTCTTACTTCTTCGGTTCTGAAGATGCCATGATCCGCCTGGATATGTCGGAGTATATGGAGCGCCATACAGTTTCTAAGCTAATTGGTTCGCCTCCAGGCTATGTCGGCTACAACGAAGGCGGTCAGCTAACTGAAGCCGTTCGCCGTCGTCCTTACACAGTAGTGCTGTTCGATGAAATCGAAAAAGCGCACCCCGATGTCTTCAACATGCTGTTGCAAATTTTGGAAGACGGGCGTTTGACCGATGCCAAGGGTCGGACGGTAGACTTCAAGAACACGCTGTTGATCATGACCTCGAACATCGGTTCTAAGGTGATTGAGAAAGGTGGCGGTGGTATTGGCTTTGAGTTTAGCGAGAATCAAGCCGAGTCTCAGTACAACCGCATCCGTTCGCTGGTGAACGAAGAACTCAAGCAATACTTCCGTCCAGAGTTCCTCAACCGTCTCGATGAGATTATCGTCTTCCGTCAGCTCAACAGAGAAGAGGTGAAGGAAATTGCCGACATTATGCTCAAAGAGGTGTTCGGTCGCTTGAACGAGCAAGGCATCACCCTGGAAGTCACCGAACGGTTCAAAGACCGCTTGGTGGAAGAAGGGTACAATCCCGCTTATGGTGCAAGACCGCTGCGTCGGGCTATCATGCGCCTACTTGAAGATGTGTTAGCGGAGCAAATCCTCGGTGGACACATCAAAGATGGCGATATCGCTACGGTGGATGTTGATGACAGTGGCACCGTGAAAGTGTTGCCAGGGGAGAAGCGAGAGCTTTTGCCTCAAGCGGTTGAGTAATTAATTAGCCATTAATTGGAATAGAGGCGTAGAGCAATACGCCCGTGCTTAAATCAAGCGGTAGAGAGGCTCAATCTTCTCTACCGCTTTTTTTGTCCTAGGGAAATAGGAAGTTGTACTGGAGTTGGGTTTGTGATTACACCAAATCCGGGATGACTACCCTTTTTTTGTACTCAGATCTTGCACCAAGCCCTGGCGATTAGAAATCGCGGCTATACAAACCAAGTCCGCCTGCGCGGACTAACTGAAAATTAAGGGTTTTGAAGCCTGCGTTAGCGAAGCGTGCCGAAGGCTAGTGCAGCGCGGCAGAAATAACCCACCAGTCTAGAGTGGGGTGACAACTAGGGGTAAACTTTAGAATAGCCTGTGTCATCAGGCTTGGTGTGAGTCACGATAACTTAAGCC